>DQED01000066.1:2969-3394 GCA_003525525.1 Desulfovibrio sp. | reverse complement strand
GAGCCTGCTTGCCGACAACATCCGCCGCACCGGCGCGCTCACCGTCACGCCCGTGTGCGGCGAGGCCCCGGACGCGCTCGCGGACCTGCCGGCCCCGAACCGCGTATTCGTCGGCGGCGGCATGACCGGCCGCCGCGACCTGCTGCCGTGGTTGTGCCAGCGCCTGCTCCCCGGCGGGCGCATCGTGGTCAATTGCGTGCTGCTGGGGTCCCTGCAACGGGCCTTTGCCGATTTCGAAGCCGCCGGCCTGTCCGCGACCCTGATCCAGCTCCAGGCCGCCACGGCCACGCCGCTGGCCGGCGACCTGCGCCTTTGCGGCGAGAATCCCGTGGCCATCCTCGCCGCCGTCAAGGAGGAATCCCATGCCTGAGGCGCTCTTTCCAACCGGCGGCGTGGCCTTCGTCGGCGCAGGCCCCGGCGACCCG
>DQED01000066.1:0-2962 GCA_003525525.1 Desulfovibrio sp. | reverse complement strand
GCCGACCTCGTGCTCTACGCCGGCTCCCTCGTGCCCCAGGGCGTCGTCGCCCTGGCCCGCGCCGGGGCGCAGGTGGTGGATTCCTCTCCCTTAAGCCTCGACCAAACCCACGCGCTGCTCGTCGCCACGGTGCGGCAAGGCGGCCTCGCCGCCCGCGTGCACACCGGCGATCCGTCCCTCTACGGCGCGGTGTCCGAACAGATCCGGCTGCTCGTCGCGGACGGCATCCCCTACACGGTCGTCCCGGGCGTGACCTCCGCCGCCGCGGCCGCCGCCGCGTTCGGCGTCAGCTTCACCGAACCCGAGGCGACACAGACGCTCATCCTTACCCGCCAGGCCGGACGCACGCCCATGCCGCCCGGCGAATCCCTGGCCGAGCTCGCCCGGCACGGCGCATCCATGGCCGTCTATCTCTCCGCCGGCGACCCCGAAGGCGTGGCCCGGGCGCTCGCCGAAGGCGGCCTGCCCGGCGAAACGCCCGTGGCCGTGGCCCACCGCCTGGGCTGGCCCGGCGAAAAACGCCGCCTCGCCACCATCGATACCCTGGCCCAAACCGTGCGCGCGGAAGGCATGGACCGGCAGACCGTGTTCCTGGTGCTGCCGGGCCTCGGCCGGGGCACGACGTCCAAACTGTACGATTCGTCCTTCGGCCACGGCTTCCGCCCGGCCCGGGAGGACGATTAAGACGATAAAGGAGCCTTCATGGAGACGTTCGAAGTCCGCACCTCCCGCCGCGAGGAACTCCTCCGCGTCACCAGCGCGCTCCAGGAACTGGTGGACGCCAAAGGCTGGCGCGACGGAGCCCTCGTCGTCTACTGCCCGCATACCACCGCCGCCCTCACCATCAACGAAGCCGCCGACCCGGACGTCGCCGCCGACCTCGTCATGGCGCTCTCCCGCCTGCTGCCCCGCGAAGCCGGCTACAAACACGTCGAAGGCAACAGCGACGCCCACGTCAAAACCACCCTCGTCGGCCCCTCCCAGATGCTCATCGTCTCCGGCGGCCGTATCCAGCTCGGCACCTGGCAAGGCGTGTTCCTGTGCGAATGGGACGGCCCCCGCAATCGCAAGATCTGGGCGCAGTGGCTCGGGCAGTGAGCAAATGAGGGAAAGGCGAAGAGAAAGATGCCTCCGGCGGCCAGGAGGGGATGATCCCCTCCTGGACCTCCCCGACGGGGGTCAGCCGGGATAGCCGTCGTCGGCGGGCAGGTTGCGGGAGTTGGCCGCCTGCTTGGCCAGCACGTCGCAGCGTTCGTTGTCGACGTGGCCGGTATGGCCGCGCACCCAGCGGAAGGAGACGCTGTGGCGGGCAAGCAGCGGAATGAGCCGCCGCCAGAGGTCCTGGTTCTTGACCGGCTTTTTCTCGGCATTGACCCAGCCGCGCTTCTGCCAGCCCGCAAGCCAGCGTTTCTCGATGGCATCGTGCACGTAGCGCGAATCCGTGACCAGGACCACCTTGGTCGGCGCCTCGAGCGCCTCCAGGGCCACGATGGCCGCGAGCAGTTCCATGCGGTTGTTGGTGGTGAGCCTGCGGCCGCCGGAAAGCTCCCTGGGGCCGTCGTCGGCCTCCCACACCGCAGCGTAGCCGCCCGGGCCGGGATTGCCCAGGCACGCGCCGTCGGTGTGGATGACAAGCGGCGGCGCAGTCGTCTCGATCGTCATTGTCGTTGTTCTCCTTTTCCCCGGCCCGCCGCTGCGTCCAGGGAGTCGACAAAAAGCCCGAGCGCGGCGAGCACGCCTTCGCGCAGCCGGCCTTGCCGGCAGTTCGCGTCCAGGTGCTCCCGGCCGAGATCTTCCGCAAATCCCGCGGGCAGCGCCGAGGCGGCCAGGGGCGCAAGCACCACCCGGCTGGCCCGGCATGCGGGATCGACATAAAAAAAAGCGGTTTTCGGCCCGGCGGCGACGTCCCCGGGCGGCCCGCCGCCCACGCGCACGCGCAAATCGAGCCCGAAGCGGCCGCGCAGTTCCTGCGCCAGTTCGAGGATCGCCGTCCGGTCCTCCCGGGACAGCGCATGGCCCGGATCGGCCACGGTGCCCGTGGCCTGCGCCTTCTCGATCACGGCGTCGAAGTGTTTGCGGTAGGCCACGATGACCAACGCGAAAACGGCCCCGAGCAGCGCGCCGCGCAGCAGCCGCTCCCAGGGGCTGCTGCCGCGCGGCGCGAAAAAAAGCCGCTTCATCCGGCCGCCGCCGTCCCGTCGACGATGCGGCCGTCGCGCACCCGGACCACGCGGCCGCAGCGACCGGCCAGCCCCGGATCGTGCGTGACGAGCACGAGGGTGGCCGCCGCGGACAGGGAAAAAAGCAGGTCCATGACCTTCTCCCCGGTCGCCCCGTCGAGGTTGCCCGTGGGCTCGTCGGCGAGAAGCAGCCGCGGCCCCGGGGCCAAAGCCCGGGCCAGGGCCACCCGCTGCTGCTCGCCGCCGGAGAGCTCGGCCGGGTAATGCCCCAGCCGGTCCCGAAGGCCCACGGCCACGAGCGCTTCCTCGGCCTGGGCGAAGGCGTCGCGCCGGCCGGAAAATTCCAGGGACAGCGCCGCGTTTTCCAGCGCCGTCATGGACGGGGACAGGTGGAAGGCCTGGAAGACGATGCCCACGTTGTCGCGGCGGAAGGCCGCCAGCCCGTCTTCGCTCAAGTCCGACAGGTCGTGCCCGGCCACGCGCACCGTGCCGGCGCTCGCCCGTTCGAGCCCGGCCAGGAGCATGAGCAGCGTGGTCTTGCCCGCGCCCGAAGGCCCCATGATGGCCAGCCGTTCGCCCTGCGCCGCGCACAGGTCCACCCCGCGCAGGATATTGACCCGGCCGGCCCGGCTTTGTAACGTAAGATGCACGTCGGTAAGCGAAATGATGTCATCGGCTCCGCAGTCCATGCGCAAGAAACCCTCCGGCGGCGGCGTCGCCAAAGGATACCAGCTTGCCCGCAAAAGACAAACCCGGGTCGCGGCCCTGGCCGCGCTCCTGGC
>DQED01000306.1:881-4132 GCA_003525525.1 Desulfovibrio sp. | reverse complement strand
GACTTCACGGCCGACTGGTGCCCGACGTGCAAGCTCCTGGAGCGCACGGTGCTGACCCCGCCCCGGGTCGCGCAGTGGGCGTCGCGGCACAGGGCCGTGTTCATGCGCGTGGACCTCACCCGCCAGACGCCGCCGGCCATGGCCTTGCTGCGCGCCCTGGGCAGCCAGTCCATTCCCGTGATCGCCTTTTTCCCGGCCGGGGAAAAGGCCGGCTCGCCGCTGGTGCTGCGCGACCTGTNNGCCAGTTCGAGCAGGCCATGGACCAGGCGTTCGCGCCGCCGGCGGATGCGGCCAAGGCCGCGCCCTGACGCCGGCCTCACAGCCTTTTCTTGAACCCCCAGGATTCGAAATAGCCGAGCGCGGAATAGAACGCGCGGGCTTCCTCGCGTCCGGGGCCGGCGACGAGCATCGCGTACAGGCAATCGCGCGCCCGGGCCCGCTCTTCCAGGGCGGCGAAAAGGCGCCGGCCCACGCCCAGGCGCCGGCAGGGGGCGGCCACCACCACGTTTTCCACGACCATGAACGGACGGCACGCGCCGACCACGTCCAGGCACACGATGCCGAGCGCCGCGCCGGCAAGCGCGCCGTCGACGCTCACGCCGAGGAGATGATAGTCGGGAAGCGCGGCCATGGCGCGAAAGGAGGCCTCAAGCCGCTCCATGTCCGTATCCAGGCCGGAGAGGGACCGCATGAGGGCGGCCAGTTGCGGCAGTTGCGCCCCGGTGATGTCCGCCACGTCCATGGGCAAGCCTCCACAGGTTTTCCCGAGGCTCGCACAGGACGCGCAGAAAGGAAACCGCCGGGCCACGCGCCCGGCATCGCAAGCGGAGGGATTATTGTTGCGTCCGCACGGCAGGCGGGGTCGCGCCGGCGAGGACCGGCGGTTTGCCGCCGGCTTTCTCGGCGGCCACGATCCTGAAGCCCTTGTCCAGGAGCTTGGCCGTCTCGCGCTCGCGCACGCGCGGGTTGCGCGAGCCGAGCACCACGGCGATCAGCCGCGTGTCGCCGCGCTTGGCCGTGGCCACGATGTTGTAGCCCGAGGCGCAGACGAAACCGGTCTTGAGGCCGTCCACGCCCTCGTAGCGGCCAAGCAGGGAGTTGGCGTTGTGGCGCTGGCGGTTGTTGTGGGTGAAATACTGCATGGAATGGATGGTCAGCGCCTTGGGGAACTGCTCCAGGTAGGCGGCGGCCAGACGCAGCATGTCGCGGGCCGTCACCAGCTGGCCGTCGGCGGGCAGGCCGTTGGGATTCATGAAATGCGAATTGGTCATGCCCAGGCGCTTGGCCGTATCGTTCATGAGCGAAATGAAGGCGTCGACGTTGCCGTTTTCCAG
This sequence comes from Desulfovibrio sp., assembly GCA_003525525.1. GTDB lineage: Bacteria > Desulfobacterota > Desulfovibrionia > Desulfovibrionales > Desulfovibrionaceae > Solidesulfovibrio. Next base: position 2,798 of record DQED01000306.1, on the reverse strand, counting down.
GTGGTCGGCCATGGTCCAGCAGGCGTCGTTGGCCGAGGCCACGGCGATGCCCTTGATGAGCTCCGTGACCTTGACCTGCTCGCCCCGGCGCAGGCGCATGTTGGACCCGCCCTGGGTCGCGGCGCGCTCCGGAACCTCGACCACGTCCCAGGGCCGCAGCTTGCCCTGGCGGATGGCGTCGAAAATGATGTAGAGCGTGAGGATCTTGGTCAGGGAGGCCGGCGCGATCTGGACGTCGGGGTTCTGCTCGTAGAGCAGCTCGCCCGTGGTCATGTTCCAGAGCATGGCCGATTTGACGGTCAGGGTCGGCACCGCGCAGACGCCGATGTCGCCCTCTTCGTTCTCCTCGACAGGAACGTGTGCTACGGCCTTTTTCCTGCCTTTATGGGCCTTCTTGGCCGGAGCGGGCGCGGCGGCCTTCTTGGCGGCGTGCTTGGCCCTGCCGGATTCCTTGACGGCGTGCTCGGCCTTTTTGGCCAAGGCCGCTCCGTCGCCGGCCAGGGGCGCGAGCACCAGGGCGATAACGGCCACGATGGCCGCGAACAGGGCGCGGGAAGTCTTTTGCATGCGGCAGGGTTCCTCTTGCAAGGCGAAAACGACCGGACGGCCTCAAGACGTCGGCCGGGACGCCTGCGCTTGTACAAAGGGCGGTCGGGAATGTCAAAAGCCCGCACGCCCGGCGGCCATGGGCGTTGCGCCCGGCGCGCGCTTGCCGTAGGATGGCGCGATGGGGGGCAAGGTTCTGGCCGCATTTCACACCAACCCCTGGAGCCGGGCCATGAGTCGTATCTGTTTGCTTATTTTTCTTGCCGCCCTGCCTCTCCTTGCCGGATGCGCGACCCCGCGGGAAACCGCCAACATCGAAGTCCGTACCACCGGCGACGCCAGGGCTTACGGCGTGTATTTCAGGAATCCCGCGGCCTCGGGACGGCGCTTGTGTCCTTAAGGCGAAACGCTCCCCCGCGACCCGAAGGACCAAAGGCTTGAATATCTTCTTTTTCTCAAGAAATACGGCCGTATTTTTTAAGCGCAGCAGCACCCGCGACCGCACATGACCGACAACCTCGATTTTCCGGATATCCAGGAACGCCTGGTCAAGCTCGAAGAGGCGTTCGCCGAGCAGAACGCCTACCAGTTCAAGAAGACCATGGCCGAACTGCGCCGCGCGGCCAAGATGCGCGCCAACGCCGCCGCGCTCGCGCGCGTGGAGCTGCTCGACTGCCGCAAGGAATCCGAGCGCACCCGCAAGCAGTGCATGGACCTGCAAGCCAAGCTCAAGACCGTGGTGGACCGCTTCGAGGGGAGCTTCACGGCCTTCGAGAAGTTCCGCAAGGCCATCCGCGTCGTGGAAATGATGCGCAGCCACGAGGACCTGCCGGGCATCCTCGAGCGCATCCAGGAGCTGTTCGGCTTAAACGCCGTGAGCCTGTCGCTCGACGCCGCGGAGTTCGGCCCGTTCGATCCTCCCGGGGCTCGGCTCGTGCCGCTTACCGCCATGCGCGACGCCCTGGCCGCGCTTTCCCCGGAAGCGGCCAGGGGCCGGCCCTGCATGTGCCCCGTCAGCGCCGTGCCCGATCCCGGCTTTTTCTTCGGCCCGGAATTCTGCGCCGGGCGCAAGGTGCTGCTGCTCGGCTCGTGCTTCATCTCGCCCCTTCGCGACAAGTTCGGCGCGCAGCGCCTCATCGGCGTCCTGAGCTTTTTCGACTCCAACCCCGACCGCTACACCAGCGAAAAGGGCTCGGAATTCGCCTCCCATTTCGCCGACATCCTGGGCTACACCATCGTCGACATCACGGACCGCAAAAAGGCCGAGCGGCTGCGCGAGGACGTGGAGCGCATGACCCGCCACGACCTCAAGTCGCCGCTGACGGCCGTGCTGACCCTGCCGCAGCTGCTGCGCCGCGACGGCAACCTGAC
>DQED01000306.1:0-843 GCA_003525525.1 Desulfovibrio sp. | reverse complement strand
ACATGATCAACCAGTCCCTGGACCTCTACCGCATGGAGCGCGGGGTCTACGAGCTTTCGCCCGACAAGGTGGACATGCTGTCCATCGTGGACAACATCGCGGGCGAACTGCACGGCATGCTGGAAGCCGGCAGGATTTCGCTTTCCGTTCTCGTGCGCGGCGCGCCGCGGTCTCCCGGCGACGCCTTCGTCGTGCGCGGCGAGGAAATGCTGCTCTACACCATGCTCTCGAACCTGGTGAAAAACGCCATGGAAGCCTCTCCCGAGGGCGCGCGCGTGACCGTGGACATGCGCGAGGGCGCGACCCTCGACGTGGCCATTTCCAACGCAGGCGCGGTGCCGGCCCGCATCCGCGACTGTTTTTTCGAGAAATACGCTACAGCCGGCAAGAAAGACGGCACGGGCCTTGGCACCTACGGCGCGCGGCTCATTGCCGAGACCCACGGCGCGAAGATCGCCATGGCCACCTCCGAGGAAGCCGGCACCACGGTGACGGTGTCCTTTCCCCGGCTCCGGCAGCCCCGGCAGGCGGCCGCCCCGGACGCCCTTTCCGCATAAGGCCCGGACGGGGCAGCCTCGCGAGAACGCCGCCATCCCGCCGGGCGCACGAACGTGCGCCAGCCAGCATCAGAAGATTTCGGGAATCGAGGGCATTACGCCCGGACGGAACGCATGGTCCCACGTTGCGCCGCGCCTGCCGCGCCTTTGCGGCCGTAGGCCCGAAGCGCTCCGCGGGGAGTCGCCTGGAAGGCGTCGCCCGAAAGTCCCGGCGTCGCAGACCCGGCCGTCCGGTCCCCACCCGCCTGTGCCGCTCCGGCAAGGCTTGCGGCCACAGCCGCCTGGC
>DQED01000189.1 GCA_003525525.1 Desulfovibrio sp. | reverse complement strand
GTGGACCTGATCTACGAGGGCGGCCTGTCCCGCATGCGCTACTCCATCAGTGACACCGCCGAATACGGCGACTACACGCGCGGGCCGCGCATCATCACCGACGAGACGCGCAAGGAAATGAAGCGCGTGCTCAAGGAGATCCAGGACGGCACCTTCGCCAAGGAATTCATCGTCGAGAACATGTCCGGCCGGTCGCATTTCCTGTCCATGCGCCGCCTCAACGCCGATCATCCCGTCGAAAAGGTGGGCGCGAAACTGCGCGACATGATGGGTTGGCTCAAAAAATAGCCTCAGACGCGGCCGCGTCCCCGGGCGCGGCCGCATTGCAGAGAGAGGAGCCCACCATGCTGCGTATCATTTCTCGACCGGCGGCGAGCCTCGCCGTCGTCTGCCTGTTTTTTCTCGCCACGCCGTCGGCCAGGGCGGAAACGACGGCTTCCCCGGACCCGGATGCCGTCGTCCAGGACTTTGCCGCGCCCGAAACCTTCGACGCCGTGCTGGCAAAGGCCCAGGCCGGGGACGCCAAGGCCCAGTGCGCCCTGGGCGTGGCCTACATCAACGGCACGCGCGCGCCTCAAAATTTCGGCCAGGGCCTGCACTGGCTGCACCGTTCCTCGGAAGCTGGCTACGGCTACGCCCGCTACGTGCTGGCCGACCTCTACAGCCGGGGCTACGGCGGCGTGCCCGTCAGCGACGCCCAGGCCTACTACTTCGCCTCCCTGGCCGCCGCTTCGTCGTCCTTGCCTGAAAAATTTCGGGAAAAGGCCGTCAAACTGCGAAACGCCAGCGCCAGGCGCCTGAGCCCGGCCGAACTGACCGGCTTGCAGGCCAAGGCCGCCCTTGCCCCCCTGGATGCCGCGGCCGGAAACTGACCGCGTCTCCTTCCCCCTTGACGCGGCCCCGCGGATTTCCCATCAACAAACCATGCGACGCATCCCCAAAGCATGGCCCGGGCATGTCCGGCCTTGCGCGAACGCTTCGGGCTGCGAACCTGCGGGGCTTCCCGCGCGCGCCCATGTTGCGCGAACGCTCCTGGCGACAGCGAACGTGCTGCTGGTCCTGGCCCTGGCCGGGACCGCCTTCGCCGCCAGGGTCGACACCCGGGCCTTCAATGCCGCCTTCGCCACCCAGTCCGCGCGGATGTACGACCATCTGCTCAAGGCGCAGGACTATTACGCCTCCCTGGCCAAGGAGGGAAACGACTCCCGCATCAAGGACGCCCTGGCCCTGCGCGCCTCGCTCTCGGCCTGCTGGGAGCTTTTTCTCAATGCCGGGGACATGGTTTACGTCTACAATCAAATTGGTTCAAATTGCCTCGATGACGCAACCAGGATCGGGGGCCTCGTGCACCAGGGGCTCGGAGTCATCGCGGGCAAGCTGGAAAAAGAGCTGGAGTGGATGGGGCTGACCGAGAAAAATGTCGGCGACCAGCCCATCAGCGTGGAATTGACGCAAGCCCGCAAGGACATTCTGGCCGCCGTGGCGCTGTTTCGCCAGACGGCCGCGCAGTTCGCCCCGCCTGCCACGGGCGAGACCAGGCAGCCGGTGACCAAATAGCGCCCGGGCGCGACCTTTTGCATTGGTCGAGCCCGGCGGCTGGCGGCCTTGGTCTGCGGAGGCGGGAAGGAAAAGGCTGCGGTCGTTTTGGCCAACGCCGTGACGCCGTTTTCCCGACGGCCGTACCGGCCGTGATGATTGGGTAAAGACAACCCTGACCCGGCATGCACTGCCGGATACGGGGAGGCCTCGATGCTGCTCCGCGCCGTCCGTCTCATCCTTCTGCCGCTTTGTCTCGGCGGACTGCTCCTTTCCGGATGCGCCCGCCACACGTATTACGTCGAACTCAACGACGGAGAAATCTTCTACGCCGACCCGCCGCTGGTCCTCGACGCCCAGTCCGGGGTCTACCGCATGTGGGTCGCGGGCAAACGCCACGTCATCCCCATGGACGACGTGCGCTACCTCGATGACGCCGCCGAGATCTGCTACCAAAACGGCGTCACCGACACCTTCACCTGCTACGACGCCCTGTACCAGTTCTAGGCGTAGCGAAGGCGCCGCGCGTGTGGGACGGGACGGAACAAGTGATCGGTCTTGCCGGGCTCGCCTTGCGGCTGCTCCAGCGCGAGCCGCCACGGGAACCGGTCCTTGCGCCCGGGGCCTACCTGCCGGGAAGCCTCGTCCGCTGCGTCGCGGCGCTCGCCCGGTCGGAGCGCACGCCCGATCCGGCGGCGCTGGCCAGTTTGTGCCTCAAGTACGCCTACGCCTACGTATATCCCGATCGCGTCGGCGAAGACGTCCCCCTGGCGGAGATCACGCGGTTGTGCGGCTGTTTCGTGCGCCGCCGCGGCGGCTGCCTGGCCCTCGAAGGGCAGGACGCCCTGCGCCGGCTGCTCCTGCACCACGGCTTCGCCCTGCAGATGCTCCTCGATCTGCCGAAGACCGTCCACCTGCTGACCGCGCTGCTCGACTGCGCGTCCTTGGTCCGCCCGGAACCAACCTTTCTGGGCTTCGACTTCGGCGCGGGCACGGGTATCCTGCTGCTCGGCCAGTATCTGCTGGCACGGCGGCTCGGGCATGCTGCGCCTTGCCTTCATGGGGTCGAGCACCTGCCCCATGTGGCCGCGCGGGCGGACGCGCTGCTTACGTGCCTGGGCGTCGGCAGAGTGCTTGCAGGCGACGCCACCACGTCCGCAATCTACAACAACCTTCCGCAAGGCGCAGTTTCCTGCCTGAGCAACGAGACGCTGCCCTCGCGCGGGCGGCGCCTCTACAAGGAACCTTTTGCGCGCATCAATGCCGCGCTGTTCGGGGCCATGGGCGCGCGGCTTGGCGGCACGGTCTTTCTGCCCGGCGCGGTCTGGGTCGTGGACGGGGGAGGGCGGTCGTGGCTGCGGCTGGCACCGGAAAACGCCTTTGCCGGCGACGGGGCCGGCAAGCCGGCGCGGCTCTATCGCATGGCCGATGTGGAGCTTGCGGGCAGGCGCTTCCCGGCCGACAAGGTGGGGGAAGCCTATGCGGACCTCCTTGCCCCGCCCTGGCGCGCGGCGCTCGGGCGGCGCTGGTGATTCGGAGGATGGCATGTTGCGGATCAAGCGCGTCTACGAGGCGCACGCACCGGAAGACGGCAGGCGGTATCTGGTGGACCGCCTCTGGCCGCGCGGCCTGACCAGGGAGGCCGCGGCGCTCGATGCCTGGCTCAAGGAGCTCGCGCCGAGCGACGCCCTGCGCCGATGGTTCCATCACGACCCGGGCAACTGGGAGGAGTTCCGGCGGCGGTACCGGGAGGAGCTAGGGGCTGCGGCCGTGTCGCCGCTGCTTGAAAAGCTGCGCGCGGAGAGCCGGGAAGGCGTGGTCACTCTGCTTTTTGCAGCCAAGGACGCGCAACGCAACAATGCCGTCTGTCTCAAGGATGTTCTGGAGGGGGACGAGGAACTTCAGGCCGCGCAGCAGCGGTTGCGCCGCTAGAGTTGCAGTTCGTAAAAGAGCGCCCCAGGCAGGGGGTTTTCGCAGTAGGCCGCGATTCTCCTGAAACCGAGCTTGCCGTAGAGCGCGTTGGCCGCGGTCATGGATTGGAGGGTGTCCAGGCGGATGGCCGCATAGCTGCGCTCCCGGGCTCCGGCCACGGCCGCCTCGGCGAGCTGCCTGCCAAGGCCCTGGCCGGCGTAGGCCGGGCGCACGTAGAGCCGCTTCATTTCCGCAAGGCCGTCCCCAAGGGGCCGCAAGGCCACGCACCCGGCTGGCATGCCTTCCATCCAGGCCAGCCAGACGCCGCCGGCCGGCAGGGCGTAGCAGCCCGGCAGCCCGGCCAGCTCCTCGTCGAAATGCTGGAAGCACAGGTCGAATCCCAGTCCGTTCGCGTATTCCTGGAACAGCAGGCGTACGACGGCCATGTCCGTGGCCGGGGCGATGCCCGTGCCCAGGCGCAGGATGGCGGAAGGAACGTGTTGCGTCATGGCGACCCTCCTGCGCTAGACGATCACATGCCGGCGGATGAAGGCCACGGCCTCTTCGGGCGTGTCCATGACCGCGAAGAGCTCCAGGTCATCCGCGGAGAGAAAGCCCCGCGCCAGCAGGGATTCGCGAAACCAGTCCACAAGGCCGCCCCAGAACGCCTTGCCCAGGAAAATGATGGGGAAGGGCTTGATGCGCCGCGTCTGGATGAGGACCAGGGCTTCGGACAGTTCGTCCAGGGTGCCGAAGCCGCCGGGCATGGCGATGTAGGCCGTGGCGTATTTGACGAACATGAGCTTGCGGATGAAGAAATAGCGGTAATCGCTGCGGATGGTCAGGTAGGGGTTGGGCTTCTGCTCGAGAGGCAGATGGATGTGCAGGCCGATGGATTCGCCGCCGCATTCGCTCGCGCCTTTGTTGGCCGCCTCCATGAGCCCCGGGCCGCCGCCGGTGATGACCGAGAAGCCGGCCTTGCAGAGAAGCCCGGCCAGCCGGGCCGTCTCGGCGTAGAGCGGCTCCCCCGGCGCGACGCGGGCCGAGCCGAAAATGGACACCGCGGGCTTGATCTCCCCAAGCACTTCGAAGCCGTCCACGATTTCGGCCATGATGCGGAAAAGCCGCCAGGACTCGGAAACGGAAAGGTCGTCGATCAGGTATTGGCGCGAACTGCTCAACGGAACTCCTTGCGAGGTTTGTCGCTCCCGGGCCTTTTCAGCCGCGGTCAAACGCAGTACACGGCGGCCTCGACCAACCGCCCGACTGGTAATGCATCGTGCTCCCTCGGGCGTGGATAATCAAGCCCCGGCCGCTTTGCGGCCTTTTCGCGGAGGACTCATGAAGGTCAAATTCCTGGGCGCCGCCGGCACGGTCACCGGCTCCTGTCATGCCATCACGACGGATACCGCGCGCTTCGCCGTGGACTGCGGCATGCATCAGGGCAGCGATCCCATCGAGCGTCGCAACCTGGACGCTTCGGTCTACGACCCCCGGCACATGGACTTCTTCCTGCTCACCCACGCCCATATCGACCATTCCGGGCTCCTGCCGCGCATGGTCCGGACGGGGTTCTCCGGCAAGATCTACTGTACGCCGCCCACGCGCGACCTGCTCGGCATCATGCTCGAGGACAGCGCGCACATCCAGGAAATGGAAGCCGAGTGGGCCAGTCGCAAAAACAAGCGCCACGGCGGCCGGACGGTCGAGGCGCTGTACACCCAGGCCGACGCCGCCGCAACCGTCAAGCGCCTGGTGCCCGTACCCTATGGCGAGCCCTTTTCGCCCGCCCCGGGCGTGACGGCCATCTACCACGACGCCGGCCACATCCTGGGCTCGGCCTTCATCGAGCTCGCCGTCGAGCAGAACGGCCGGCGCACGCGCATGCTCTTTTCCGGCGACCTGGGACGCCCGGACCAGCTGCTCGTCAACGACCCGGACAAGCCCGTGGACGCGGACTACCTCTTCCTGGAAGGCACCTACGGCGACAGGGACCACAAGGACACGGAACAAAGCCGCGACGAGCTGGCCCAGGCCATCGCCTACGCCTACCAGGGCGGGGGCAAGGTCATCATCCCGGCCTTCGCCGTGGAGCGTACCCAGGAAGTGCTCTTCTGCCTGCACATACTGCTCAAGGAAGGCAAGATACCGACCGACATGCCGGTTTTCGTGGACAGCCCCCTGGCCATCAAGGCGACCGAGATCTTCCACCGCCATCCCGAATATATGGACGCCGAAACCCGGGCCTATTTCGACCGCGGCGAAAATCCGTTGTCGCTGCCGGGCCTGCGCTTCACCGAGTCCACGGAGCAATCCCGGGAGATCAACACCCTAAACGGCCCGGCCATCGTGATCGCGGCCAGCGGCATGTGCAACGCCGGGCGCGTCAAGCACCACTTGCGCCACAATCTCTGGCGGCCCGAGTCCTGCGTGGTCTTCGTGGGCTTCCAGGCCATGGGCACGCCAGGGCGCAAGATCGTGGACGGGGTCAAGTCCATCCGCCTGCTCGGCGAGGACATCAACGTGGCGGCGCGGGTGTTCACCATAGGCGGCTTTTCCTCCCACGCCGGCCAGAGCCAGATCCTCGCATGGCTCACCCATTTCAAGGTCAACCATCCGCAGGTGTTCCTCGTGCACGGCGAACAAAAGGCCCTGACGATCCTCTCCGGGCTGATCAAGGAGCGTTTCGGGCTCCAGGTGCGCATTCCCCAGTATCTCGAGGAATACACCCTGGAACCCGGGGTCGAGCCCACGGTGGCCGTGGACGAGGCCAAGGCCCGGCCGCGTATCGACTGGGACGTCCTGCTCGGCGAACTTGCCGGCCGCGTCGCGCGCATGCAGGCCAAAAAAGCAGACCTGGCCGCGCGCACGCCCGAAGACCAGGCGGAATGGCGTCAGCGGCTGGCTGCCGTGGACGGGGAACTGCTCAAGCTGCTCTCGGAAATGTGAGCCGGGAACCGGCGCGGTCGGGGAAACCGGCCGCGCCGCCCGCCGCGAAGGGACCGGGCGGCGCTACTTCAGGCGGTAGGTGATGCGGCCGCGGGTCAGGTCGTAGGGGGAGAGTTCGACCTTGACGCGGTCGCCGGGCAGGATGCGGATGTAGAACTTGCGCATCTTGCCGGAAATGTGCCCGAGCACCTGATGCCCGTTTTCCAGACGCACCAGGAACATGGCATTGGGCATGGCTTCCTCGACGACACCTTCGACTTCAATTGACTCTTCCTTGGCCATATAAAACGGATACCTTCTTGCGTGTTTTCAGGAGTTTTTGGTTAAAGCCAGCACTCCTTACCCGCTTGGTGCGCAAATGACAAGGCCGGATGTGCCCGGTCCGGCCGGTCCGGGTCAACGCGGAGCGCTCCGGGCGCTGGTCGCGTTCTCGATGACCGCGACCAGGGAGCCGAACTCCATGGGCTTGGCGATGAAGTCGTTCATCCCGGCCGCCAGGAATTTCTCGCGGTCGCCGCTCATGGAGTAGGCGGTCAGGGCGATGATGGGGATGCTCGCATAGGCCTTGCCGGAGGACCGGATCGCCCTAGCAGTCTCCTCGCCGTCCATGACCGGCATCTGGATGTCCATCAGGATGTAGTCGAACTCCCGTTCTTCGAGCAGGGCAAGGACCTGGCGCCCGTTCTCGGCCACCATCACCTCATGGCCGTCCCGCTCGATCATCCTGCTGGCGGCCAGGGCGTTGATCGGCTCATCCTCGGCCAGCAACACGCGCATGGCGGGGATAAATTCTGAATCCTCGGCGCTCGTCCGGATGTCCACCCCGCTCTCGGGCACGCTCAGCGGCAACACGACGTGGACCGCCGTCCCCTCTCCGAACACGCTGTCCAGAATAATGTGTCCGCCCATGAGCTCGACCAGCCGCCTGACTATGGCCAGGCCCAGCCCTGCGCCCTGGTACCTGCGATTGTAGGCGCCTTCCACTTGAAAGAAGGGAGTGAACAGATCCTGATGTTTTTCCGAGGGGATGCCGATGCCCGTGTCCACGACGGATAACAGGATGCGGCAATGCTCCCGCCCCCGGGGAGGAAGGGTCGTCAGCTCCACGCGCACGAAGCCCTGGTCCGTGAATTTCAGGGCGTTCCCCACCAGGTTGAAGAGCACCTGCAGCAGTCTCGCGTCGTCTCCGAGAAGGGGCCCCGGAACGCCGGGATCGCGGCGAAAGGCGTAGGCCACGCGTTTCTCCCTGATGGTCTGGGAGAACAGGTCGGCCAGGGCCTGCTCGATCTCCCCCGTGTCGAAGCAGCGGTCCCGGAAGACGAGCCTGTCGGCCTCGATCTTGGAGATGTCCAGGATGTCGCTCAGGAGCCGGGTCAGCCGTTCGGAAGACTTCATGGCCGTCTGCAGGCAGTCCTGCTGCTCCGCGTCGAGCCTTGTGGACATGAGCAACTGCAGCATGCCCAGCACCCCGTTGAGCGGAGTGCGGATCTCGTGGCTCATGTTGNNGCCGCCTCGGCCTCGTCCTTGGCGCGGCGCAGGGAGTCCTCGACCTTCTTCAGGTGGGTCAGGTCGTTCAGGATGGCGTAGTAGCCCTCCACCTCGCCCTCGCCCGAGTAATCCGGGACGAGATAGGCGTCGATGAACCGCTCGCCGGCGCCGGGGTACGGCAGCATGTACGTGTAATGGACCGTCCTGCCCTGGAAGGCCTGCTCGATGAACCCGCGGGATTTTTCGAAGGCGTCCGGACCGATGACCTCGGGCACGGTCCTGCCGACGACATCGCCCGCCGGGAAGAGTCCGGCGTAGG
>DQED01000234.1:6127-7010 GCA_003525525.1 Desulfovibrio sp. | reverse complement strand
AGGCGGCGGCCCGGGCCGGCCATGCCGTGCCGCCCTGGAAGGAGTACCGCCGCCGCGCCCTGGACGTGGCCGAGGAAGCCTACCTGCGCGACCTGCTCGCGGCCTGCGGCGGCAACGTCGTGCGCGGCGCGAAGCTCTCCGGGCTGTCGCCGTCGCGGCTCTACGACCTGTTTCGCAAGTACAATCTCCCCACCCGCGCGTAAGCCGCGCCGTGCTCCATCTTGCGTCGGCCGCGCCGCTGCCGTACCGTGCCAGCCATGGACATGCCCATACTGACGCTCAGGAACAACGAGGAACGCCGCCTTCGCGCCGGACACCTGTGGGTGTTCAGCAACGAGGTGGACACGAAGAAAACCCCGCTCACCGCCTTCGCGCCGGGACAGGCCGCCGTGGTTACGGCCTCGCGCGGCCGGCCGCTCGGCGTCGTCACGGTCAACCCCGGCTCGCTCATTTGCGCCCGGGTCATGGACGACGACCCGGACACGCGCCTGGACGTCGACTTCTTTCGCTCCCGCATCCGCGACGCCCTGGCCCTGCGCGCGCGGTTCTACGCCACGCCGCATTACCGGCTGCTCTTTTCCGAGGGCGACCACGTGCCGGGCGTGGTCCTCGACCGCTACGGCGACGTGGTCGTGGGGCAGCTCACCACGGCCGGCGCGGAAGTGCTTCGCGACGTGATCCTCGAGGCCGTGCTCGCGGAGCTTGCGCCGCGCGCCGTCATCTGGCGCAACGACGCGGCCGCGCGCGACCTGGAGGGCCTGCCGCGCGCGGTGGAGACCGCCTACGGCGAGGCTCCGGACCTTCTGGAAATCGACGAGGACGGCGCGCGCTTCGCCGTGCCCGCGCTCACGGGGCAAAAAACCGGCTGGTTCTACGACATGCG
>DQED01000234.1:0-6043 GCA_003525525.1 Desulfovibrio sp. | reverse complement strand
CCCTGGCCGGGGCGGCCTCGGCCGTGTGCCTGGACTCCTCGGAGGCCGCGCGGGACATGGCCGCGCAAAACGCCGCGCGAAACGGCGTGGCGGGCAGCGTCGAGGCCGTGCGCGCCGACGCCGGGGCGTTTCTCGAGGAATGCGCCGCTTCGGGGCGGACCTTCGACGTGGTCAGCCTCGATCCGCCGGCCCTGGTCAAACGCAGGAAGGATCTGGAAGCGGGACTGCGGGCCTACGAGCGCCTCAATCGCCTGGCCATGGACGTGCTGGCCGACGACGGCATCCTCATGACCTGCTCCTGCTCCCAGCACGTGGACGCCTGGGATCTGCGCCGGGTGGCGCTTCGCGCGGCCAACGCCGCGGGACGCCGCGCCCAGGTGCTGGTCCAGGGGCGGCAGGGGCCCGACCATCCGGCCCATCCGGCCATGGCCGAAACCGACTACCTCAAATCCTTCATCCTGCGCCTGCTGCGGCGCTGAGCCGGTTCCCGCGCCGGCTGTTGCGGCGCTTCGAAATGCGCGACCGCCGGCTGGCCCTCGGCACGCCGTGCGGCATGGCCCCGGGAATGGTTGCAGAGGCAGGCGGCTGCGAGGAGGGGCAGCCATGGTTTCGCTTCGAAGCGAATTGTGGGGAAAGCGTTGCGCGAGAGGCTTTTTCCCTTGTCGAAGCCCCGGTGACGTCCTACAGAGAGCATAGGGAAAACCGGTTTCCCTTCGTATGCGTATAACCGGAGGATGCCTATGCTGTCCTGGACCGTCACCTTTCTCGTCATCGCCCTGATCGCCGGCATCGTGGGCTTTACCGGCATCGTCAGCGCGGCGGTCGGCATGGCGAAGATTCTGTTCTATATCTTTCTGATCCTGTTCGTGCTGTCGCTGATTCGCAAAATGTTCTGACCGCCCAAACAACGAGCGCCCCCGTGCCGACGCGGTTCGCGGCACGGGAGCGCCCGGGTTTTCACAGCGGCGGGAGCGGCTACAGCGCGTCCGGTTCTTCTTCCCCGCCGGCGTCGTCACGACGCGGGGCCGCGGCCTGCCACAAGGCTTCCAGCACGTCTTCCACGCCTTCGCCCGTGAGCGCGGACATGAAAAGAACCTTCTGCCCGGCCTCGGCCACGGCGGCCTTGCGCGCGGCCAGCTCCTCGGGGGTGAGCAGGTCGATCTTGTTGACCACGCGCAGTTGCGGCCGCGCGGCCAGGCGTTCGTCGAACAGGCGCAGTTCCTCGTCCACGACGTTGAAGGCTTCGAACACGCCCTCGGGCGAGGCGTCTTCGGCGGAGACGACGTGCAGGAGCACCCGCGTGCGCTCCACGTGGCGCAGGAAGCGGTGCCCAAGGCCCTGGCCCAGGTGCGCGCCTTCGATCAGCCCCGGGATGTCGGCCAGGATGAGCCGGTCGCCGTAGTCGTTTTCGATCACGCCGAGGTTGGGCGTGAGCGTGGTGAACGGGTAGGCCGCGATTTTCGGCCGGGCGCGGCTCACGGCCGCGATGAACGTCGATTTGCCCGCGTTTGGCAGGCCGATGATGCCGACGTCGGCCAGAACCTTGAGCACGAGCCGGATGCGCCGCTCCTCGCCGGGCTCGCCGGGCTGGGCGAAGCGCGGCGTGCGCATGGTGGCCGAGGCGAAATGCAGGTTGCCCTTGCCGCCGCGCCCGCCCCGGCAGGCGACGTAGTCCTGTCCCGGGAGCGTGAGGTCGGCCAGGAGCCGCGCCTCGTCCTCGTGCTCCCGGACCTCGCTTTCCGGGATCAGATCCGGGTTGGGCTCGAACTCCGGGGCCTCGCGCACGAAGCCGTGCTCGTCGACGACGAGGCCTTCGATGTCGCCGTCGTCGTCCGGGACAACCTCGGATACGGCGACGGGTTTCGCCTCCTCCGGGGCATCCGGGGCCGGCAACTCGTAGAGTTCCGTGCCCACGGGGACGCGGATGACGAGGTCTTCGGCGGCACGGCCGTTCTTCTGGCGGCCCATGCCGCCTTCGCCGTTCCTGGCCTCGTAGATGCGCTTGAGGCGCAGGTCGTACAGGGTCAGCAGGTCCGGGTCGGCGCGAAAGACGATGTCGCCGCCCTTGCCGCCGTCGCCGCCGTCCGGGCCGCCCCGGGGAATGAACTTCTCGCGGCGAAACGACACCGCGCCGCGCCCGCCCTTGCCCGAGCGGACAACGATCCAGGCTTCGTCGACAAAACGCATGGAAACTCCTTCACGACGTATGGAAAAATTGTGTTGCCCCCAAATGGGACTTCAACGCTCTCGCATCCCGGCGTGACTCCTTTCTGGGAGTCCAGAGGGGGCGCGCCCCCTCTGGCCGCCGGAGGCATTTCCCCACAAATTCACGGCCGCAGCCTCGCCAGGCGGTCTTCGCGGCCGACGAGCACGAGCTTGTCGCCCGCGGCGAGGGCTTCGTCGGCCCGGGGGATGAACGTGTAATGGGCCGCGCCGGACAGCTTCTTGGCGATGACCTGCACCTGGTGCTTGTTGGTCAGGTCGAGCTGGCGCAGGGTCTTGCCGGCCCAGTCGTCGATGCCGATCTCCTTGATGGCCACGTCCTTGTCCATGGGCAGGTACTCGATGAGCCCGGGACTGGCCAGCTGGTGGGCCATGTTTTTCGCGGCGAAACGCTCGGGGATGAACACCGTGTCCACGCCGATCTTGAGCAGGAGCTTCTCGTGGTCCGTGGACACGGCCTTGACCCAGACCTGCGGCACGCCGAGCTCCTTGAGGTAGAGCGAGATGAGGATGCTCGCCTCCATGGAATGCCCGACCGAGACCACGACGTGGGACATCTCCTCCACGTGGATCTGCTCCAGGGCCCGCTTGTCCCGGGCGTCGAGCTGGTAGACCTGCGTGAAGACATTCTTGGCGTTGTTGACCTTTTCCGGGTTGCCGTCCACGCCGACCACCGTGCGCCCCAGTTCCGTCAGGCAGCGGCCCATGTGGAAGCCGAACTTGCCCAGTCCTATGATGCAGACCTGATCTCCGGCCATGTTTCCTCCGCAAGGCGCGGCGCGGCGCGCCGTCAGCCGATCATCATGCCCTGTTCGGGCCAGCGGTAGCGCAGCGGTTCCTGGAAGCCTTGGGCCACCGAAAGAAATAGGATGGGGCCGAGTCTGCCCACGAACATGAGCAGGGTGATCACGAGCTTGCCCGCCGGGGTGAGCGACGGCGTGATGCCCGTGGACAGGCCCACCGTGCCGAAGGCCGAAACCGCTTCGAACAGGATTTCCAGGAAGCGGCCGCCCGATTCCACGTGCGGGGCCACCGCACCCTCGGTGAAGCACAGCAGCAGCACCGAACCGAGGACCAGCACGCCGGCGAACACGGTCAGGGTCACGGCCCTGTCGATGGAGTCCTCGTCCACGGCGAAGCGGCCGACCACGGCCTGCCGCCGGCCCAGCACGCGGGACGCGCCAAAGGCGACGAGCACCCGGAACGTGGTGGTCTTGATGCCGCCGGCGCAGGAGCCCGGCGAGCCGCCGATGAACATCAGAAGGATCATGATGACCAGCGATGCGTCGGCCATGCGCCCGATGTCCACGGTGTTGAACCCCGCCGTGCGGCAGGTGACGGACTGGAAGAGCACGGCCACGACCTTGTCCGTGGCCGAGAGTTCGGGATAGCGGCTGCCGAGAAATTCGCCGAGAAAGATCATAGCCGCGCCGGCCAGGACGAGGAAGATCGAGACCCGGACCACGGTGCGGGCGTGCCAGGACAGGCGGAAGAGGTGCGTCTCGGGACTGGCCAGACGCCGCAGGCGCGACCGGGCGGTGCGGTAGCCCTCGATGAGCACGCCGAATCCCAGGCCGCCGCTTATGATCAGCCACATGAAGACGAGGTTGACCCCCGGGCTCGTGGCATAGCCCATGAGGTTGTCCGGGAACAGGCCGAAGCCGGCGTTGCAAAAGGCCGAAATCGAGTGGAACACCGCGGAATACGGGGCGAAGCCCTGGGGGTCGAGCAGATGGAGCGCCACGGCCCCCACGGCTTCGATGAAGGCCGTGACCGCGGCCATGCGCACCAGGAACCGCCCGAGGTGGAAGGCGGCGTCGTGCAGCAGGCTTTGGCCCACGGCGATGTGGTCGGCCAGGGAGACGCGGCGTCGCCAGAGGTAGAAGATCAGGGTGGAGAAGGTCATGATGCCGAGCCCGCCGAGCTGGATCAGCGCCAGGATCACGGTCTGGCCGAAGCGGGTGAAGGCCGTGCCCGTATCGACCACCGTGAGCCCGGTGACGCAGGCGGCCGAGGTGGCGGTGAAAAGGGCGTCGAGAAACGAGATGGGCCGTCCCTGGCAGCTGACGGGCTGGCACAGCAGGAGCGCGCCGCACAGGATCGCCCCGGCGAACAGGTGGATGGGCAGGGCCAGGGGGGCGAAAAGTTTCTTATGCCACATGGGGAGATTCGTAGCCCAGCCCGCGCGGTTTCACCAAGGGGTTGCCGGCGAAAAAAATGGGGGGCTCTGTGGGAGCCCCCGCGCGGGAGATGAAGGAGAGGTCAGAACAATAGGGAGGTATTGTCTGCTCTGTTTCGTAACTTACCAAGAACCATGCCAGAAACCGGCGTGGTGATTTTTTCTCGAAGATAAATATTTCCAATCAGTTACAGTTTTCCGATGTGAAGGATGTTCGGAGCGGAATGTTTCTTTTTTACGGTAAAACAGGATTCGTTACGAAAAAACACGACGCCTGTCGCCACGGGGAGCCGCTTGTACGGTATGACCGCGGTTTTGCCAAGCGCCGCAGCGGCCCTACAGCCCGAACGGGCGCAACACCCGCGCGAGCACGCCCTGCACCTTGGAGATGGCCACGCCGTAGTTGGTGACGGGCACGCCCCGGCGCACGCATTCCCGGATGCGTCGGACCATTTCCATGCGCCCGAGCATGCACGAGCCGCAGTGCACGACCAGCGCGTAGCGCTCCAGGTCGTCGGGGAAGTCGTGGCCGGCATGGATTTCGAAGCGCAGGTCGCGGCCCGTGTACTGGGAAATCCAGCGCGGCAGCTTCACCCGCCCGATGTCGTCTGCCTGGACGTGGTGGGAGCAGGCTTCGGCCATGAGCACGGCGTCGCCGTCGCGAAGCCGGTCGATGGCCGACGCGCCGGCGACGAGGGTGGGCAGGTCGCCCTTGTAGCGGGCGAAGAGCGTGGAAAAGGTGGTCAGCGGCACGGCGTCGGGCACGTCGCCCGCGACCTTGAGGATGACCTGGGAGTCGGTGACGACCAGGGCCGGCGGCCGGCGCATGTTTTCCAGGGCGGCTTCCAGCTCGCGTTCCTTGACCACGACGGCCGTGGCGTCGCCGTCGAGGATCTCGCGGATGACCTGCACCTGCGGCAGGATGAGCCGGCCCTTGGGCGCGGCCAGGTCGATGGGCACCACGCAGACCACGGTCGCGCCCTCGCCGAAGAGGTCGCCGGCGAGCACGGGTTCGCGCACGGCTTCGGCCGGGGCCAGGGCGATGAGCGCCTCCTTGACCGTGGTCGCGCCCTGGCCGGTGGCGGCGCTGGCGCTCACGAAGCGGATGCCGGCGTCGCGGCACCAGGCGAGGTCGGCCTCGGACGGCGCGGCCAGGTCGGCCTTGTTGAACACGACGAGGAACGGAATCTCCAGGCGGCGGATGTCGGCGACGATGCCGCGCTCGGCGTCGGTCAGGCCCGAGGCGGCGTCGACGACCACCACGGCGATGTCCGTGCGCCAGAGCACCTTTTTCGTGGCGGCCATGCGCAGGGCGCCGAGTGCGCCCGTGTCGTCGAGGCCGGCGGTGTCGTAGAAGGTCACGGGGCCCAAGGGCAACAGCTCGTAGGCCTTGGCCACGGGGTCGGTGGTGGTGCCGGCCACGTCCGAGACGATGGCCACGTCCTGGCCGGCGACGGCGTTCAGGAGCGACGACTTGCCGGCGTTGGTGCGCCCGACGAGCGTGATGACGAGCCGCACGCCGCGCGGGGCCTTGTTTCCTTCGGATTCAGCCATGACGTCTCCTTTTGGACCCGCCCACGGCGGTGGAGGGCGTGCGCCCGACGCGGCGGATGGCCGCGCGCACGGCGGCCAGGCGCGAGG
>DQED01000229.1 GCA_003525525.1 Desulfovibrio sp. | reverse complement strand
TGCGACGCCGTGCTCGCCGTCCACGGCGACATGGCCCGGGGCGTGCTCGTGGTCCCGCGCCTGCCGCAGTGGGCCGGCCTGCCGCCCGTCCTCGACCCAACGAGCCTGCGCCGGAGGCAGCCATGACCGACATCCTCCTCGGCATCCTGGTCATGCTCGTGCGCATGGCCGTGGTCCTGGCCGTGGTCTTTGGCCTGGCCGCCTACATGATCCTCGTCGAACGCAAGCTCCTGGGCCGTTTCCAGGTCCGCTACGGCCCCAACCGCGTGGGGCTTTTCGGCCTGCTCCAGCCCATCGCCGACGGCCTCAAGATGCTGCTCAAGGAAGACATCGTCCCGGACGGCGTGGACCGGCGCATCTTTCTCGTCGCCCCGGCCATCGTCGCAGGCGCGGCGCTGTTCGCCTTCGCCGTGGTGCCGTTTGGTCCCACGTTCACGCTCTTTGGCCGGCCCGTGCCGCAGGTCATCACCGACACCGACGTCGGGTTGCTCCTCATCTTCGGCCTGTCCTCGCTCGCCGTCTACGGCGTGGCGCTCGGCGGCTGGACCTCGGACAACAAATACAGCCTGCTCGGCGGCGTGCGCGGCGCGGCGCAGATGATCAGCTACGAGCTGGCGCTCGGGCTCGCGCTCGTGCCCGTGGCCATGACCGCGCATTCGCTGAACCTCACCGATATCGTCAACGCCCAGGCCAGACTCCCCTTCGCCATCGCCCAGCCCGTGGCCTTTCTCATCTTCATCATAAGCTCCCTGGCCGAAACCAACCGCATCCCCTTCGACCTGCCCGAGGCCGAAAACGAATTGCAGGCCGGCTTCCATACCGAGTATTCCGGCATGCGCTTCGCGCTTTTCTTCGTCGGCGAATACGTCAACATGATCCTCCTGGGTTCCGTCACGGCCATCTTTTTCCTGGGCGGCTGGCACGGGCCGTTTCTGCCGCCGATCCTCTGGTTCGGGCTCAAGGTGCTGGCCGTGCCCGTGTTCCTCATCTGGACCCGGGCCTCGCTGCCGCGCCTGCGCTACGACCAGCTCATGGCGCTCGGCTGGAAGTGCCTGGTGCCGCTTGGGCTCGCCAACATCCTCGTCACCGGGGCGCTGCTCGCGGCCGGGCTGTAAGGACCACGCATGGAAGACAAAAAAGACAAGCCCGGGCTGTTGCGCGAAGTCCTCGACGGCGCGAGCGGCCTCGTCGGCTCCTACGCGGCCACGCTCACGCATCTCTTTCGCAAGCCCGTGACCGAGCAGTACCCGGACTACAAGCGGCCCATGCCGGCGCGCACGCGCGGGCGCATCATCCTCACCCGCTCGCCCGACGGCAACGAGCGCTGCGTGGCCTGCTACCTCTGCTCCGGGGCCTGCCCGGTCAACTGCATCTCCATGCAGTCCGAGGAGGGGCCGGACGGCCGGCGGCGCGCGGCCTGGTTCCGCATCAACTTCGCCCGCTGCATCTACTGCGGCTTGTGCGAGGAGGCCTGCCCGACGCTCGCCATCCAGCTCACGCCGGAATTCGCCTTTTGCAAGGACGCCATCGAGGATTTCGTGTACGAAAAGGAAGACCTGCTCGTGGATCACGGCGGCAAGGACGCGGAATACGACTTCTACGCCCACGCGGGCGTGGCCGCCGGACGCCCCAAGGGCGAACACATCGGCGAGGACGAACCCGTGGACGTCAAGAGCATCCTGCCCTGACGCCACCCGGCAACGAGGCCATCCGCCCATGAAAGCACACACATATCAAGGGCCTTGCCCCCCAAATGACTTCCGGGCCGCATCGGAGCGCCCTGTCCCCCTTCATGGGAGTCCAGAGGGCGCCAGCCCTTTGGCCGCCGGAGGCGTTCTTCCCGCCCCCTGTCGCCGCATCACCGGGAGGCCGGCATGACCGCCCTGGGCGCGCTTTTCTACCTGCTCTCCGCCGTGATGCTCGCCGCTGCGGCGCTTGCGGCCACCCGGCGCAACCCCATCCATGCCGTGTGCTGCGCCGTCATCGCCTTCCTCGCCTCGGCGGGCGTGTTCGTGACGCTCGGCGCGCCGCTGCCCGGCGCGTTGCAGGTGGTGGTCTACGCCGGCGCGATCATGGTGCTGTTTCTCTTCATCATCATGCTGCTCGGCCTGCCCGTGGGCAAGGGCATGGTGCCGGCGGCGCGGCTCGTCGCGCCCGGGGTGTTTGCAGCGGCCACGCTGACCGCGCTTTTTTCGCTGATCGCCATGGACCCCGCGGGGCGGATTTCCCTGCAGGCGGCCACGGCGGCCCCGGCGGCCGTGGGGGTCGTGCTTTTCGGCGACTACTGGCTTGCCGTGGAGGCCGTTTCCCTGCTGCTCTTCGCCGCCCTGGCCGCCGTGCTGCTTCTTGGCAAAGCCAGGCAAGAGTCCCCCAAAGGAGGCAACCCGGCATGATGCAGGTGCCCCTTTCCCATGTTCTGGCCGTGGCCGCGCTGCTTTTCACCATCGGCGCGGTGTGCGCCGCCTCCCGGCGCAATGTGCTCATGATCCTCGTCGGCGTGGAATTCATGCTCACGGCCGCGTCCATCGCCTTTGCCGGCGGCGCGCTGGCCCACGGCAACCTGGACGGACAGGCGGCGATCATCCTCGTCATGGGCCTGGCCGCGGCCGAGGCCGCCCTGGGGCTGGCGCTGCTCGTGCACGCCCGGCGCAGCGGCGCGGGATCGGCCGCAATCGACGCCTACAACCGGCTTTCGGGGGAATGATGGA
>DQED01000409.1 GCA_003525525.1 Desulfovibrio sp. | reverse complement strand
TCGTCAATGGCGGCCACGATTTCGGCCTGGCCGAGGTCCGGCACCTGGCCGACGCGACTGCCGTCGGCGGGATCGGTCACGACGCTGACGCGGCCGTCGGCGGCCTGGATCCACTTGCCGTCCACGAGGCAGGCTTCGCGAAAAAGGGGGCTGTCTTGGGGTTTGGGCACGAGGGCCTCCTTGCGTGCTGGAGGTTGGCCGGGGCGGACGCGCGGACACGTCCGCCCCGGTGCGGTTAGTCGTAGAACGCGGGCGCCTGCCTGACGGATTTCCAGGCCTCGGGGTCGTGGCCGGTCATGACGGTCACGCCGTGGGCGTCCTTCAAGTGCCGCATGCGGTTGACGCTGCGCACGGTGTCGCCGGCGTTCCACATGAGCCCGGGCAGGGTGCCGTTTTCCAGGTTGTCGCTGGTGTAGCAGGAATCGGCGGCCAGGAACGTGGGGCCGTTGTTTTGAAGATGGACCAGCGCCGACTGGTGGCCCGGGGTGTGGCCGGGGGTGAAGTGCAGGGTGATCGCGCCGTCGCCGTAGAGGTCGAAGCCGTCGTCGCGCCAGCCCTCGAGGATGAGCCAGGGCACGTCCTTGTCGAAGTCCTTCCGGATGTAGGCGAGCTTCATGTAGGGGTCGGGCACGTAGGCGAAGTGCAGTTCGTCGCGCTGGACCACGTACTGGGCGTTGGGGAAATGGCCCACGCCGCCGGCATGGTCCAGGTGCAGGTGGGAGAGGACGACGTAGCGGATGTCTTCCGGCGCGACGCCGACCTTCTGGATCGCGTTGACGCACCACTGGTCCTCGCGCATGACCGGGTCGTAGGCGGCGAGGATCGCGCCCCAGTGCTTTTCCTTGTCGTGCACGGTCTCGTAGGCGTTGCCGGTGTCGAAGAGCACCTTGCCCTTGGGGTGGTCGATGAGCGCGAAGGGCACGGGCACGTCGAAGGGCGCGCCCACGCCCTTGTTGAGCGTGAAGAAATGCTGCTGGCTTTTGAGGATTCCCGCTTCGAACATGTACATTTTCATGGGGAGCTCCCGTAGTGCATATGTCAGTGTTCTTAATAAAAAGCTAACTATTCAAGCGTGTTGTCCTCGAAGAAACATCCACTTCCTTCGCGGACGCGACGCTAGAGCGCCTGGCGGTAGATGGCCTCGGCGTCGTCGCGCGTGAGCTTGCGCGGGTTGTTGGCGAGCAGGCGCGTGACCAGGAGCACGGCGTCGGAAAGGGCGGGCACGTGTTCCTCCTTGACGCCGTACGCGGCCAGGTGCTGGGGCACGCGCAGGTCCTCGGCCAGCTCCGTCAGGGCCGTCACGGCCGCGGCCGCGGCCTGACGGTCGGCGAGTCCGTCCGTGGGCACGCCGAAGAAGTGCGCGAGCCTGGCGAAACGCTTGAGGTTGCCCGTCTGGTTGAAGCGCATCACCGGCACGAGCATGATGGTGTTGGCGATGCCGTGGGGGATGTGGAATTCCGCGCCGATGGGATAGGCGAAGGCGTGCACGGCCGTGACTCCGGCGTTGGCGAAGGCCATGCCCGCGAGCATGGCCCCGCGCAGCATGTTCTCGCGCGCGGCAAGGTTCGCGCCGTTGGCGTAGGCGGTGCGGATGTTGTGGAAGATGAGCCTGATGGCTTCCTTGGCCAGCATGTCCGTGGTCGGCGTGGCGTTGATGGAGGTGTAGGCCTCCATGGCGTGGATCAGCGCGTCCATGCCCGTGGCCGCGGTCACGGCCGGGGGCAGGCCGAGGGTCAGCTCGGCGTCGAGCAGGGCGCAGGCCGGGAAGAGGAAGGGGCTGACCACGCCCTTTTTGAGCTTCTCGCCGTGGTCGGACAGGATGACGATGGGCGTGACCTCGCTGCCCGTGCCCGCGGTGGTGGGGACGAGGATGGTCGGCAGGCCCCGGCTCGGCACGAGGTCGATGCCGAAGTACCTGCCGACCGGGCCGTCGTTTCGCGCCATCACGGCCGTGATCTTGGCCATGTCCAGGGACGAGCCGCCGCCGAGGCCGATGACCAGGTCCGCGCCGCTGGCCCTGAGCGCCGCCAGGGCATCCTCCACGATTTCGTAGCGCGGGTCGGCCTCGACCTTGTCGAAGACTTCCACGCCGAGGCCCGCGTCGGCGAGCAGCGCCGTCAGCCGCGCGGCGATGCCGGCCTTGACCACGCCGGGATCGGTGACGAGCAGCACGGACGCGCCGCCCAGGCGCTTCACTTCCTCGGGCAGGCGCACGACGCAGCCGCTGCCCATGACGATGCGGGGCGTGGTGGAGAAGATTTCCGTTTTCATGATAACGACCTCCTTGCAGGACGGGTTCGGTGTTGGCGCGGGAGGCGGCCGGGCCGGCTCCCGCGCGGCAGGGGAAAGCGTTGGGGAGATGCGCTCAGGATCCCGGGGTTTCGCCGGCCAGTGCGTCGGCCTCGGCGTCCAGCGCCCGCTGGAGATCCTCGGCCCAAAGCGGGGCGGCGGTGGTGTCGCCCCGGAAGAAGTCCATGGCGTAGACGATGAAGCAGGCGACAAGCCCCGCGCCGAAGGCCCAGGCCGCGCCCTTGGAGATGAGAATGCCGGCGACGAGGCCGCCGATGCCGAGGTCCTTGAGGCTTTTGGCCTCGCGCGCCCCGATGTAGACCGAGACGAAGCCCTGGATGATCATGGTCAGGGACAGCGCGGCGGGCAGGATGGGCCGGGTCATGGTCACGATGGGCAGCAGCCAGTAGCCCGTGAACGTGCCCCAGCGGAAGGAGCCGATGCCGCCGTAGATGGAATCCATGCTTTCGCGCCCGGTCTTCCAGCGCTCGTAGGTGACCACGGTCATGGCCGCCCAGATCGGGCCGCACATGGAGACGTCGGGGCCCATGACGGACATGACGGCGTTGCGCGCGCCGACGACCAGGTGGGCGCGGTCGGGGTTGTAGTCCACGCGCTCGTCCGGACGCTTTGCGTCGGCGTCGCGGATGATGCCCTGCGCCTGGACCGCGTCGCCGAAGATGACGATGTAGGCGGCGAGCACCAGGGGGACGGATTTGACGTACATCATGAACGACGGCCAGCCGAGCGTGCCCCAGGGCACCCAGTCGGTCCACAGCGTGCCGAATGCGGGCTGGGAAAAGCCCCACTTGAGTTCGAACGGGGCTTCGCCGACCAGGGGCGCGATGACGATGGCCGCCACGATGGCCGGCAGGATGCCCAGGTTGGAGAGCAGCTTGATGGACGCGCTCCGCTTGGACCAGCCGCGAAACGCCGGGTTGTACATCATGAAAAGCGCCACCAGCGCGCAAACGCTGATGGTGATGGGCATGCTGTAGAACTTGCCGCCTTCCTTGAAGATGAGCTGAATGGCGGCGATGCCCGCGCCGAGGATGACGCCGGATTTGACGGCGCGGGGAATGAGCCCGATGACCGTGCGCGCAAGCCCGGTCGCGCCGAGAAAGAGGCACCACACGCCGAGCATCAGCTGGAAGGCGATCAGCGCGTGCATGCGCTCGGGGCCCATGGGGAAGGTGACGCAGTAGGCGATCAGCAGCGGAATGGCCGGCGTGACCCAGCCCGGCACCACCGGGTCGCCCAGAAACGAATGCCAGAGGTAGAGGAAGCCGTTTAAGATGACGATGGCCAGGGCGACCTCGAAAGGCATGCCGAGGGTGTCCTGGAGCACGGGGATGATGGACAGGCAGACCGCGCACATGACCAGTCCCTGGATGTAGTCGGCCCACTCGAAGCGATAATGCACGAACGGAATGCGCAGTTTGAATTTCCACATGGGGATGTAGGGCGCTTCAAGCGTTGCGGTCCTTCTTTCGCCTGCCATGGAAACCTCCGGTCAAGGGGTGGTTCCGCGTCGCCGGGACGTCGCGAGAGGCGCCCGGTGCGGTTGGCGGGTGTTGCATCACGATTCGTGCCAGCCGCCTCGCTTCGAAGCGCTGTCGGGAAAGCTAATGATTGCGGAAGGATGTAGATATGGCGACGGTCGGGGACGTTCGCGGGCGCATGTCCGGCGATGCAATGGCGCATCGCCGGGAACGCGCCAACACGCGAGCGGAATTGGCGAAAAGGACAGCCGGGGCGGGGGCGCGGCGCTCCGATGCTCCGGCGCATCGGCTGATGCCGCGGCGCATCAGTCCCGGACGATGCCCAGGCGACGGGCCTTGCGCACTACCGTGGACTGGTTGACGCCAAGGGATTTGGCCGCGGCCCGGGTCGAGCCGTGCATGATCAGGGCCTGGCGCACGGCTTCGGCCTCGGCGCGCGTAAGCGTTTCGCGAAGCGTCGCGCCCGCGGCCGGGGGGTGCGCCGCGCCGCCGCCGTTGCCCGAAAGCGCGCGCAACGCGTCCTCCCGGGTGATGACGTCTCCCGGGCCGAGCACCACCAGGCGCTCCATGGTGTTTTCGAGCTGGCGCACGTTGCCCGGCCAGTCCCAGGCGGCCAGGGCGTCGCAGGCCTCGGGGTCGATCTGGCGGCTGAGGCCGTACTTGCGGTTGAAGCGCTCGAGAAAGCGGTGGATGAAGTCGAACACGGCCTCGCGCCGCTCGCGCAGGGGCGGCACGACCAGGGGCACGACGCTTAAGCGGTAGAAAAGGTCGCTGCGAAACGTGCCCTGGCGCATCATGGCTTCCAGGTCGCGGTTGGTGGCGGCCATGATGCGCACGTCCACCTCCTTGGCGCGCACGTCGCCCAGGCGCGTGACCTTGCGTTCCTGGAGCGCGCGCAGGAGCTTGGCCTGCAGCCCGAGCGGCAGCTCGCCCACCTCGTCGAGGAAGAGCGTGCCCTGGTGGGCGAGCTCGAACACGCCGGGCTTGCCGGCCTTGCTCGCGCCGGTGAACGCCCCGCAGACGTAGCCGAACAGCTCCGATTCGAGCAGCGGCTCGGGGATGGCCGCGCAGCTCACCTTGACGAACGGGCCTTCGCGGCGCGGGCTGTGGTCGTGGATGAGGCTCGCCACCACTTCCTTGCCCACGCCGGATTCGCCGAGAAGGAGCACCGTGGAATCGACCAGGGCCAGGCGCAACGCCTGTTCGTGGACCTCCTGCATGCGCTTGGAGCGCACGACGATGCGGCCGCCGCCGCCCATGGCCCCGCGCAGCGAGGCGAGCTCCAGGCGGTAGCGGTCCTTGAGGGCGCTCAGTTTCTCGAGTTCTTCCTGGAGGCGCTGCAGTTCGGTCACGTCGCGCACGTTGGTCACCACCCGCCACAGCGCCCCGGAGGCGTCGTCCACGGGGTTGCCCGTGACCACGATCGTCTTGCCGCCTTTGACCTTCTGGATGATGGTTTCGGATTTGCGCGACTTGAGCACGCGCAGCGTCACGGACTGGTCGTAGAAACCTTCGCTGACCAGGTCGCGCATGTTGCGACCGAGCACCTCGGACGCGCGGATGCCGGTGATGCGCTCGTAGGCCCGGTTGACGAGGATGGTCGTGCCTTCGCCGTCGGTGATGAAGATGCCGTCGAAGGAGGAGTCGATGACGGCGCGCATCTCCCGGGCCAGGGTGTGCATGGCGCGCAGCTTGCCGAGCACGGCGTGGCGGTCGCCGGCCTCGCGCAGGTGCACCATGCGGGCGGTTTCGTCGCCGCCGCGGGTCGGGTCCGGG
>DQED01000410.1:4609-4750 GCA_003525525.1 Desulfovibrio sp. | reverse complement strand
GCGCGTCGCCGTCCGGGCTCTGCGCCCGGACGATGCGGGGGGGCCGGCAATCCGGGAGCGACGCCCCGGCAACGAGCCCCGGCGGCAGATGCGCGGGCTCGATGGGGCCGGCGTCCGTGACCACGAAGGCGTACTCCAGGG
>DQED01000410.1:0-4603 GCA_003525525.1 Desulfovibrio sp. | reverse complement strand
CGGACATTGCCCGGCCAGTCGTGGGCGAGCAGAAGCCGCATCGCCTCAGGCGCAACGGAAGGAACAGGCCGCCCGGCCTGCCCGGCCAGACGGCGCAAAAAATGTTCGGCCAGGGCGGGCAGATCCTCCAGACGTTCACGCAGGGGCGGCAGGCGGATGGGGATGACGTTTATGCGGAAAAAAAGGTCCTCGCGGAAGCGCCCCTCGGCCGTGAGCCGCGCCAGATCGCGGTTGGTGGCGGCGACCACCCGCACGTCCACGCGCACGGACCGGCTCTCGCCCACGCGCTCGAAGGACTTGGTCTCGAGCACGCGCAGGAGCTTGACCTGGATGGCGGACGGCGCGTCGCCGATCTCGTCGAGAAAGAGGTCGCCGCCGTCGGCCGCCTCGAACCGGCCCTGGCGATGGCGGTGCGCGCCGGTGAACGCGCCCTTGGCGTGGCCGAACAGTTCGCTTTCGAGCAGGCTTTCGGAGAGCGCGGCGCAATTGAGCTGCACGAACGGTCCGCCGCGCCGCCGGCCGAGCTCGTGGATGGCCCGGGCGGCGAGTTCCTTGCCCGTGCCGGATTCGCCCGTGAGCAGCACAGGCGCGTCGCTGGCCGCGGCGCGCTCGATGAGGTCGAACACGCGGCCGAGGACAGGCGAGGCCCCGATCATGCCGTGGAAGCCCGCCTCGGCGGAAAGCAGGCGCGAAAGGGCCTCCACCTTGCGGTCGAGCCCTTCGAGTTCGGACAGGTCGGTCAGGGTTTCCACGGCGAAGAGCGGCGCGCCCGCGGCGTCGTGCAGCAGCGACTGTTTCTTGAGCACCGGCAGGTAGGAGCCGTCCCTGCGCCGGATGACGCAGCGCTTGGCCAGGGTGCTCTTCTCGGCGAAAAGCCGGCACCACGCCCCCTGCCCGAGGCCGCGCTCGCGCTCGCACACGTCGCAGTCGAGCACGCGGCACTTGCGGCCGACGAGTTCGTCCGGGGCGTAGCCGGTCATGCGCGCCAGGGATTCGTTGACCATGGCGATGCCGCCGTCGGCGGCCACGAGCATGAGCCCCTCGCTCATGGTGTCGACGATTTCCCGCAGATAGCGCTCGAATTCCACGCCGCCCCCGGCGACCGCCCGCCGTCGTCGCCCGACAGCCCCGACGGCCGCGTCGGCTGCCGCAGTTCCGGCCGTTGCTTCCTTTCTCACAATGCAGGGAGCATGGCATGGCCCCGGCTCCAAGGCAAGCGCCGCACGATGTCGCGGCTTGCCCCTTTACGCGGGTCGCGGGACAAGGTATGGTTCACACTATGAATGACACGCTGCTCTTTCTTGGCGTCATGGTCGCCTGGTTCCTGGTCGTCAGGTTCGTGTTTCCGAAACTCGGCATCCGCGGCGGCTGAGGCATCGCGACGGGGTGCGGTTCGCGCCCCCACCCTTCCCGGCCCGACGACGATCCGGCGCAAACGCCGGATCGCCAAGACACTAAAAACTGATCTTGAGGCCGATGTTGCCGCCCAGGCTGTCGAGGCCCTTGTCGTCGAAGGAGCCCAGATGCTGGTAGCGGCCGGCGGCGCGCAGGCTGACGTTCTTGCCGAGCGCCACGGTGCCGCCGAGATCGGCCTGGCCCATGCCGCTGTTTTTCTGCCCGTTGTACGGCAGGTCCTTCTCGGCGAAGACGCCGCCGCCGCCCGCGCCGACAAAAAGCGTGCCCTTGGGCGTGCGCACGAAATTCCACTTGGCCATGGCCGCCACGCCCACGGCGCTGTTGGTTTCCGTCTTGCTGGCCTGGCCCAGGGGAGTCGGCGTCTTTGCCGTCTGGTCCACGGCGTAGCCGAGTCCTTCGGCCTCGAGCGCCACACCGTCCGCGACGTAATGGCCGGCAGCGCCGCCGTACGTGCCGACGACGCCCACGTTGGGATTCGTGGTCGCGTACACCCCGCCCCGGGGCTCGATGTACGATGTGCCCTGGGTGTATTCCTGGGCCGAGGCGCCCCCTGGGAAAACGCACAGGACGGCGAGGAGGCTGGTTGCGGCGAGACGCTTCATGGCGTTTCTCCTTGGAGTTCCCCGGCCGGGCGGACCGGGTTTAATGCATGAGGGATTTGACACCCACGGCCTTGCGCGCGCCCTGGACGGCGGATTCCCGCTCCAGAATCACGGCGGTGCCGTAGCAGGAAAAATAGCGCGAGCCGTCGGGATGGAAGGCCACGTTTTCCTGGTAGCCGATGATGGCGTCGGCCCCGATGTCCAGGGCGCTGGCGGTGAGACCGTAGAAGGCGCATTCCGAATCGAAGCCCCTGCCGCTGACCAGGCCCAGCACCTTGCGCACCTTGCGCCCTTCGAGCCCCGGCGTGGTCACCACGGGAAACTTGCCGGAATAGAAGAGTTCCTTGGCATTTTTCAGGCGTGCGCCCTTCTTGAGTTCCTCGTGGCGTCCCCGGGCCTTCTTGTCTCCGCCGAAAAATGAAAGCATGCCGTCCTCCTTTGCATGGGCCAGGGCACAATGCCTTGCCGTTCCCCACGTTTTCGGGCTGCCACTTCCTAAGCAAGGACCCTGCCAACATTTTAAATTCACAATTCCAGCGTGTTACAAATCCCCCCTCCCCTCCGGCCAAAATAATGACGCCGCCGCGGCAAGCCATGCCGGCGCGCCGCCACGGACAAAAAAAAAAAGCCGGACCCGAGGGTCCGGCTTGACGGTCGCTTTCCAGGGAGACGCGGATCAGCCGGCCTTGTCGAGGTACCGGCGCACCGCGGGATTGGGGCGCACGGACGTGCGGTAGCCGGACAGGCGCTGGTTTTCCTGCTTGGCCCGCTGCAGGTCGGTCTTGAGTTCGGCATGCAGCCGACGGGCCTCGACGGTGAGCTGGCCTTGCAGATTCTTGAGCTTCAGCAGCTTGTCCCGAAGCTGGCCGATGCTCTCCGGATCGGCGGAGCGCCAAGCCATCTCCAGCAGCCGGCCGCGATCCTTGGCCAGCATCTCGGCCTCTTCGATCTCGCCCGCAAGCAGGCAGTGCAGTTCGCGTTCGCCAGCGACCAGAGCCGCTTCGAGATAATCAAGCTTGTCGGACATGGCGTTATTCCTTGTCATGCTGCCGGAAGCTCTCCCGCAGGTCGGCGATGACGCCCTTGAAGCGGGACATGGCAGGGATGAATTCGTATTCGAGCAGATCGGCGAGCAGAATCCAGTCTTGGTTCTCGAGCACTTCGACCATCTCGGAGAACAGGTTGGAAATTTCCTCGGCCGCGGCGTCGAAGGCGGGCGCGCCGACTCTCAGGCTTTCGCCGCGCAACACGCCGACCATGTTGAGAAAGTCGCGAGTGACGTCCATCAGATCCTGGAAGACCTCCAGGGCCTCGGCGTCCTCGGCCTGGCGAAACAGTTCGGCCACGCGCCGCGCGCCCTGCTCCATCAGGGCGACGACCTTGTCGAGCTCGATCGTAACCTCGAGGGCCATGTCGGCCACGGGCACGCTCTTGACCTCGACGGAGGTGATCTCGTCGGCCTCGATATCCTCGGCCTGATGGGGATAGATTTCGGAAAAGCTCTCGTTGTTGACGAAGACGTCGGTCACGATGCGGCCTTCCAGTTCGCCGCCGTCCATGATCTTGAGCAGGATTTCCTCAAGATTCTGAAACTGCTTGATTTTCATGCCGGTTTCGCGGCCGTCCACGCTGATCATCATGCGCCTCCCTCTGGCGTTGTTGTCGGGAGGAAAGGATTTCCATCCCCGCCCCCCTTCCTACAACAACCGTGCCAAGGGAAGTCAGATGCGTTCCAGACGCCCGGAGAGCGCGGCGACGAGGGCGGCGTAGCGCGCGATGCGGCCAAGCAGGCTCTCCAGATCCGCTGCCTGCCGCTGCGCCTCCTCCATCCACAGCCGACCGAGGACGCCCAGGTGCGGCGAGGCCGTCCACAGACCGCGCAGCCGCTCCCAGGTGCCGAGGAAGCGGTCCTTCATGGCCGCGTTGCGCCCGGCCAAGCCGGCTTGGCCGGCGAGCAGGCGCAACAGTTCCGCGGACTGGCCGAGCATTTCCCGCAACGGGTCGTATACGGCCGCCGGCAGGGGAAAGCATTCGCCGTCGTCAACGGCAAGATCTTCCTCGTCAAGGAATTGACGAAGCACCAGGCGCGTCAGGCGCAGCCAGACGGCCCGGGGTTCGCTTCCGTGTCCGGACAGCGAGGTCATGTCCATGAAGCCCGAGGCGTCGAAGCGCGACAGCCAGGCGCGCGCTCCTGGGTAAGCGCCCGGAGCGAACGCGCCGCACGCGAAAAATCCCAGGGCGGCGTCGGTCACGGTCTGCGCCGGCACGGCCTCCCGGCAGGCATGGCCGATGGGACAGGGCGCGCCGAAGGGGCAGGGATGGCAGGGCATGTCCGGTTCGAGGCAGAGGCATCCTTCCCGGTAGGGGCCGGTGTCGAAGGGTTGGGCCGTGGCCAGGAAAATCGAAAGGGAGGGGACGTCCAGCCCCGCGGCAAGGTGCAGGGTGCCGGTGTCGTTGGTCACGAGGAGGCGAACGTGGGCCAGGATCGCGGCAAGGCCGGGCAGGTCGGTTTGGCCGATGAGGTCCACGCACGGTGCGCGGCTCGCGGTGCGGTAGTGTTGTGCCAACTCCTTTTCGCCCGGACC
>DQED01000244.1 GCA_003525525.1 Desulfovibrio sp. | reverse complement strand
CCGCTTTTGCCCGAAGCCGCGCGCGCCGGAGGCGCGCCCGATCCCGCCTGCGAAGCCCGGCCGCGGCAGGCGCTTTTTCTTTTCCTGGCCGGCGCGCTGCTTGCCGCGGGACGCGTGTTCGACCTGGGCTTTCTCAAGCCCGGCCTCGAACGCTACCCGGACGGCGCCTTCGAATACGCCCGGCTCGCCTGGGAGGAGGCGCGCACGGACCGGACGCTCGACGTGGTCATCGCCTGCGCCGCGGCCAGCGGCACCGAGGCTGAGATCCTGGACACGCTCAAGGAGGCCATCGCCGCGGGCATCGCCACGGACCGGCAGATCCTCTATGCCGCCGAACTGGCCCGGCGTCTTTACGACGTGGACACGGCCAGGGGCGTCGTCATGGCCTTTCGCCGGTCCATGGCCTTGCGCGCCGGCGGCTGATCCGCATCAGCATTTCATTTTTGACGGCCGGGAACGGCGGGGATATTATGGTTGTGCCCTTTCGGGCTTTCTGCTACGACCAAAAATCCTTTTTACAGGGATAGATCGCGTTGGAGGTCAACTCATGGACAAAACCACGGAAATGAAAAACAACCCTAACACGGAGATGGAAGTCAACTTCGAAGCCGCGCTCGAAAATTACCTCAATGAGGATTTCGGCGACATGGAAGAGGGCTCCATCACCCAGGGCATCGTGGTCCGCATCGGCAAGGAACACGTCCTGGTGGACGTCAACTTCAAATCCGAGGGCCAGATCCCGGTCAACGAATTCCTTGACGCCGCCGGCGAACTCGAAGTCGGCGTCGGCGACCAGATCGACGTCTACGTCGTCTCCAAGAACGAATCCGAAGGCACCATCCACTTGTCCCGCGAACGGGCCAAGCGCATGCAGCTTTTTGATAAGCTCGAGGAAATCCAGGAAAAAAATGACGTGATCACGGGCCGGATCGTGCGCCGCATCAAGGGCGGCTACACGGTCGACCTGGGCGGCGTCGAAGCGTTCCTGCCCGGCTCCCACGTCGACCTGCGCCCCGTGCCCGACATGGACGCCCTGGTCGGCCAGGAGTTCGAATTCCGCGTGCTCAAGATCAACCGCCGCCGCAGCAACGTCATCGTTTCCCGGCGGGTGCTGCTCGAAGAGCGGCGCGATTCCATGCGCAAGGACCTCCTCAAGACCCTCGAGGAGGGCCAGGTCGTCACCGGGCGCGTGAAGAACATCACCGAGTACGGCGTCTTCGTCGACCTCGGCGGCCTCGACGGCCTCATGCACATCACCGACATGTCCTGGAAGCGCATCAAGCATCCCAAGGAGTTGGTGCACCTGGGCGACGAACTGGAACTGAAAGTGCTGTCCTTCGACCAGGAGAAGCAGAAGGTTTCGCTTGGCATGAAGCAGCTCGTCTCCGACCCCTGGGAGAACATCGCCGGCAAGTATCCCGAGGGCACGCGCCTGTCCGGCAAGGTGACCAACCTGGTCGATTACGGCGCGTTCGTCGAACTCGAAGCCGGCGTCGAGGGCCTGGTGCACATCTCCGAGATGTCCTGGACCCGCAAGCTGCGCCACCCGAGCCAGATGGTCCACGTGGGCGACGAGGTCGAGGTCGTGGTCCTGTCCGTCGATCCGGACAAGAAGCGCATTTCGCTCGGCATGAAGCAGGTGCGCCCCAACCCCTGGGACATCGTGGCCGAGAAGTACCCCGAGGGCACCATCCTTGAGGGTTCGGTGAAGAACATCACCGAATTCGGCATCTTCATCGGCATCGAGGACGGCATCGACGGCCTGATCCACGTCTCCGACATCTCCTGGACCAAAAAGGTCCGCCACCCCGGCGAGATGTTCAAGAGCGGCGATACGGTCATGGCCAAGGTGCTGACCGTGGACAAGGAGAACGAGAAGTTCACCCTCGGCATCAAGCAGCTCTCCGAGGATCCCTGGACCCGCGTGCCCGACACCTACCCGGTCGGCGCCATGGTCAAGGGCACCGTGACCAACATCACGGACTTCGGCCTCTTCGTCGAGGTCGAGGAGGGCATCGAGGGCCTGGTCCACGTCTCCGAGATCAGCCGCAAGAAGGTCAAGACCCCGGCCGAGCTGTACAAGGAAGGGGACGAGATCGAAGCCAAGGTCATCCACGTCAGCGCCGACGAGCGCCGCCTGGGCCTGTCCATCAAGTCCATCAAGGACGAAGAGGACAAGCGCAAGTCCAAGGAGTTCCGCACCGCCGGACCTTCGGACACCGGCAGCAACCTCGGCGAGCTGCTGCGCCAGAAGTTGGAAGAGGATGCCCAGCGTTAACGATTCCTTTGCCCAGAGGCGGCCCGGCCTGTTCGGGCTGCTTGTCGCCGTGGCGGCCGTGGTCCTCGTTGTGGGGGTCGCGGCCGTCCTCGGCGTTTGGGGCGACGACGACGGCGCGCGGCTGCTCGGCCCGACTTCCGCGCGCATTGGCGTGGTGCGCATCGAGGGCACGATCACCGACGCCGAAAAGACCGTGGATTTCATCCGCGAACTGCGCGAGGACGATTCCGTCAAGGGTGTGGTGCTGCGCATCAACTCCCCCGGCGGCGCGTTCGGCCCGTCCCAGGAAATCTACATGGCGGTGAAAAAGCTCGGGCGCAAAAAGCCTGTGGTGGCTTCCTTCTCCGCCGTGGCCGCTTCCGGCGGCTACTACGCCGCCTGTCCGGCGAGCCGCATTTTCGCCAATCCCGGCACGATCACCGGCAGCATCGGCGTCATGTCGCAGATGGCCAACGTGACCGAACTCATGCAGAAGCTCGGCGTCGGCTTCGAGTCCCTGACCACGGGCAAGCTCAAGGACGCCGGCAGTCCGTTCAAGCCGCTTTCGCCCGAACAGCGCGCCTACCTCGAAGGGCTGATCAACGACCTCAACAAGCAGTTTTCCGGCGACGTGGCCAAGGAACGCAAACTGTCGCCCCAGTCCGTCGCCGCCATCGCCGACGCCCGCGCCATGACCGGGGCCAGGGCCAAGGAACTGGGCCTGGTGGACGAACTGGGCGGCCTGGAAGACGCCATCGACTCCGTCAAGGCGCAAACCGGGCTCAAGGGCGAAGTGCCCCAGCTTTCCGGCCCCAAGAAGAAGAGCGGGGTGCTGGGGCTTTTTTCCTCGACCGCGCAGACGCCCGACCTGCGTGCCGCGGTGCTGTCCTGGCTTTTGTCCGGCCTTGGCGGCGTTTCCGAAACGCAGACGCTGCCCCTCCCCTAGCCTCGCGTCGATTGGCGCTCTCCGCCCGATTTCACGGTCTTTCGCTCCTGCCGCACAAATCCCTTGATCTTGTGCCGATACGCCCTGGGCAGGCGTTCTGCGACGATTGTGGCCCTCTCTTGCCGCACCGGGATTGCAGCACTGCAATGCCCGCTTCTCCTGCCGCTTCTTGACGCCTCACGGATCTCCCTTCTAGTGTGGGTTTCAAGCCGTATGGGAGGTCGCATGCGCCTTGTCACGTTTGCACACGCCTCGGGACCGCGCATCGGCGTGCGTCTCGGCGATGTCCTTGTCGATCTGTCCCTGGCCGCGCCCGGGCTTCCCACGAACATGAAAGCGCTCCTTGCCCTTGGCGACGCCGGTCTGCAGGACGCTGCCCAAGCCGCGGCCGCGGCCGGGTCAGACTGCCAATTGCGCTTTTCCTCGGTGCGGCTGCTGCCGCCCGTGCCCGACCCGTGCAAGATCCTGTGCGTGGGCCTCAATTACGTGGATCACGCCATCGAGGTCGATCCGAAAAGCCTGCCCGAGCATCCCGTCTTTTTCGCGCGCATGGCCTCGACGCTCGTGGGGCATGACGCGCCCCTCGTGCGTCCGCTCGTTTCACGCATGCTCGACTACGAAGGCGAGGTCGCGGCCGTGATCGGCATCGGCGGACGCAACATTCCCCGCGAGGCCGCGCTGGCGCACATCGCCGGCTATGCGCTCTTCAACGAAGCCTCGGTGCGCGACTACCAGTTTCGCACGAGCCAGTGGTTTCTCGGCAAGAATTTCGACAATACCGGCGCGTTCGGTCCCGAGCTCTGCACCACCGACGAACTGCCGCCCGGCGCGTGCGGCCTGCGTCTGAGCACCACCGTCAACGGCGAGGTCATGCAGGAGGCGTCCACTGCCGACATGCTCTTTCCCTTGGACCTGCTGGTGGCGAACCTTTCCGAAGCCATGACCCTGTCCCCCGGGGATGTGATCGTCACCGGAACGCCCTCCGGCGTGGGCTTTGCCTCGACGCCGCCGCGCTACCTCAAGCCCGGCGACATGGTGGAGGTGGCGCTTGAGGGCTACGGCGTGCTGCGAAATCCCGTCCTCGACGCCGGCAGCGCGTCTTGAGCATCGCGCCTCGCGCCGAAGCAGCGCCGCTTTGTTCCAACAGGTTGCATCCTGTGCCGCTTCGGCCGTGAACTCCCTGCTTGCTGCGTGAAGTTCCGCTTCTTCTTCCTGCGGTTTCATAAAAAAAACGCCTCCCGGGCCAGCCCGGGAGGCGTTTGTGCGTTGCGCGTACCCGGCTGTTAGCGCCAGGCTTTCTTCTGACCGGAATAGCTGAAGATTTCGCGGATGGCCTCATCCTTGGACGTGAACGGCCCGGCCAGGGCCGCCTGCTTGGTAGGGGCTTCGCAGGTGTAGACCCGCTGCATGTAGGTGATGTGCCCCACATACGGCGTGTGGTCGTAATCGACCTTCTTGACTTCCGCGCCCAGGGACTCGCGGATGATGACGCGGTAGGTCGCTTCCCAATGGTCGCCGACCTGCCGGATCTTTTTGTGGGTCGCGGTGCCGACGCCGAGCCGGTCGAGTTCGTCCACCCATTTCCTGGCATAGGCCAGGAACTCGTCGCGGATGTTTTGCGGCACATTGCTGCTGTTGGTGATGACGCCCGTCTTGCCGAACGAGGCGCGCATCTTGTCGTCCACCTCGATGGTCGGCGCAGGGGCGGGAGCGGGTTCGAACTTGCCCTTTTTCCCTTTTTTCCCCTTGATCGGCGCGCTTTCGTCCACGCCAGGGTCCAAAACCTCGCCACGCTTGGAAGCCTTCTTGGCCGAGGCGTCGGCCTTGGCCTCCATGGGCATGGGTTCGGGCTTGGACGGAACGGCCTTGGCGGCGGGCGCGGCGGCGGCTACGGGCGCAGCAGCCGGAGCGGCGGCCTTGGCGACGGGCGCGGGAGCCGTCTTGCCGGGAATCTTGAGCGTCTGGCCGGCCTTGAGCTTCTTGGCGTCGGCCAGACCGTTGGCGGCCATCAGATCCTTGGACGTGATGGAAAATTTCTTGGCGATCGCAGCCACGGAGTCGCCCTTCTGGACCTTGTATTCCAGGGGCTTGGGCTCTTCGATCTGGAGCGTGGGAGCCGGTCCGTCCGCGCGGTAGACATTGAGTCCGGCCCAGGCGGAACCGGGAGCGGCCAACAGAAGGAAGACGAGAGCGACGAGGGTTTTAGCGCTTGGCATCAGGCACTCCGTGCAAAAGACAAGGCCAGACGCCCCGAAGGGGCGTCTGGCCAGGGAGACGGCGGACCGTCCCGCTTACATGCTCTTGAACTTGATCACGCACCGGCGGTTCAGGGCGCGACCCTGAGCGGTCTTGTTGGTGGCGACCGGATCGGACTCGCCGAAGCTGATGGTCTCGATGCGGCTGGCGTCGATGCCCTTCTTCACGAAGAAGGACTTGACGGAGTCGGCGCGGCGCTGACCGAGCTTCATGTTGTACTGTTCGGTACCGATGCTGTCGGTGTGGCCTTCGAGGATGACCTTCATGCCGGACTTGGACTTGATGATGGCGGTGC
>DQED01000323.1 GCA_003525525.1 Desulfovibrio sp. | reverse complement strand
GCCGTGCCGGCGCACCGCCGTGCCGCGCAACGGTAGTTCCATGCCCTCGGAATTGCTTCGCAACCCCGCTTTCAACCGCTTCTGGATCTCCCGCAGCGCCTCGGGATTCGCCTATCACATGACCGCCGTGGCCCTGGGCTGGCAGGTCTACGCCATAACCGGCGACGTGTTCGACCTCGGGCTCGTCGGCCTTGTGGAATTCCTGCCCCAGCTCCTGCTGACGCTCGTGGTCGGACAGATGGCGGACAGGCTGGACCGGGGGCGCATCGTCTGCGTGTGCCAGGCGCTTCAGGGCCTGGCCCTGGCGCTGCTTCTGGCCGGCAACCATGGCGGCTGGCTGGGCGTTGGCGGCATCTTCGCCTGCGTGGCGCTGATCGGCGCGTCCCGGGCCTTTGAAACGCCGTCCATGCAGGCGCTTTTGCCGACGCTCGCCCCGCCGGCGCTCTTTCCGCGCATGCTGGCCTTTAGCGCCTCGGTCTGGAAAACGGCCATGATCCTCGGCCCGGCCATGGGCGGCCTGCTCTACATGGCCGGGCCGGGCGCGGTCTACGGCGCAGGGACGGCGCTCTTCCTCGGCGGGGCCGTGGTCGCGGCCGGCATTCCCCGCGCCGGCAGACCCAAGGGGCAGCCGCCCGCGACCTTAAGCGCCGCCCTGGAGGGGTTGCGCTTCATTCGCAAGCGGCCGGCGATCTTCGGCGCGATCTCCCTGGACCTTTTTTCGGTGTTGCTCGGCGGGGCCACGGCCCTGCTTCCGGTCTACGCCCACGACATCCTGGGCACGGGGCCGGCGGGGCTCGGGCTCATGCGCGCCGCGCCGTCCATCGGGGCCCTGGCCATGTCCGTGCATCTCACGCGCCGGCCGCTTTCCCGGCGCGTGGGCAGGACGATGTTCGCGGCCGTGGCCGTGTTCGGGGGCTGCACCATCGTATTCGGACTCTCGCGCTGGCTGCCGCTTTCCGTGGCCGCGCTGGCGCTGCTCGGAGCCAGCGACATGGTGAGCGTGGTCATCCGCTCGTCACTCGTGCAACTCGACACCCCGGACGCCCTGCGCGGCCGGGTCAGTGCGGTCAATGCGGTCTTCATCGGCACGTCCAACCAGCTCGGCGACTTCGAATCCGGCCTGACCGCGGCGCTTTTCGGCACGGTCGGCGCGGTGGTCGCGGGCGGGTGCGGCACGCTTTGCGTCGTCGCCCTGTGGATGCTCCTTTTCCCGGAGCTGGCCCGGCGCGACGCTCTGGCCGGCGAAGAAGCCCAGGCTTTTCCTTCCTGACCCGTATCTTCGATCAAAGCGCGGTCGGCACGGCATAGAGGGCCGGCCGCCAAACATGGCCGACGCCTGCCGACCGGACATGGCCGATGCCCGGAAACGGCAGATGCGCCCCGGCCACCCAGGTGCTTTCCCGGTCCAGCCGGGACAGGAGCGCCTGCCGTGTGGCTACCGCCGCTCCCTGATCCACGTCGTAGTCGATGGACACTTCGGGATGCGGAAACTGCGCGGCCATACAGTGCGTGATGTCGCCCCAAAACATTATGCCCGCCCCGCCGGAGCGCATCAGATAGCCGCAATGGCCGGGCGTATGGCCGGCTAACGGCACAGCGTCCACTCCCGCTGCGGGGGCTTCGCCCGAGGCGAAAGTCTCGAACCGGCCAGCGGCCTGATACGGGGCCAGAGCGGTCCGCAAGGCGGGCAACACCTTGCGCTGCCCCTCGGCGACGCGGCCTTCCGCTCCCGGCGACAGCCAATAGGCCGCATCCGCCGCATGCACGCGAACCGTGGCTTTCGGGAACAGCGCCTTGCCAGCGCCATCCACCAGCCCCAGGGCATGGTCCGAATGGAGATGGGTGAGCAGCACGGTGTCGATCTGTTCGGCCCCATATCCGGCGTCGCGCATGTTCGCGACCAGACGGCCCCCCTTGTCCCCGAAATACGTCCCCGCCCCGGTGTCCACCAGCACCATCCCGCTCCCCATCTTGAGCAGAAAGGCATTTATGGACGTGGGATACCGGCCATCCGGCAACTTCCAGCAGGACGCCTCCAGCAATGCGGTGATCTCCTGGGGCGTCAGCCCGTGCAGCAATTTCGGTTCGCTCACCACCCCGCCGTCATAGAGCGCCGTCACTTCGATGTCGCCCACCATGAGCCGAAAATACCCGGGCGCCTGCCGGGATAAAGGCTCCTGCGAAGCGGCCGGCGCCGGACGGACCGCGCCGTCCAGCACCGTGCCCAAAGCGGCCAAAGCCGCTCCCTTGAGCAGGAAACGTCTGTCGAGCATAATAAGCTCCCTCCTTCTTCGCATGCGCCCGCTCCCGCCCAAGGGGAGGCGGACGCGTCGGGAATTCCGGGAACACGGAACACCCGTTCCCGCCCGTGCGCAAGAAGGCACTTTCCGCATACCCGGTCACCTCCGGGATTCCGGGTTTCCCGACCGGACCCAGCATGCCGCCATGGCCGAAGCGCCAAAAAAGAAGGGGACCCCGCGCACGGGGTCCCCTTGTCGTTTCACGATACGGCCGGAAGGTTATTCCGGGGTCGCGCTGGTTTCCACCAGCAGCGGGCTGTCCTCCAGCTCCTCCAGGAACCGGTCGGGACGCTCGGGCTGGCGCGGCACGGTGATCTCGCTGTCCATGTAGCGGCGATAGCCGGTGCCGGCCGGGATGAGGCGGCCGACGATGACGTTCTCCTTGAGTCCCCGCAAAGCGTCGTCCTTGCCCATGAGCGAAGCCTCGGTGAGCACCTTGGTCGTCTCCTGGAAGGAGGCCGCGGAGATGAAGGAATCCGTGGACAGGGAAGCCTGCGTGATGCCGAGCACCAGCGGTTCGGCCATGGCGGGCTTGAGGCCCTCCTCGACGCAGCGCAGGTTTTCTTCCATGAAGCGGATCTTGTCCACCTGCTCGCCGATGAGGAAGTTGGTCTCGCCGGAGTCGAGCACCGAGACCTTCTTGAGCATCTGGCGCACGATGATCTCGATGTGCTTGTCGTTGATGGCCACGCCCTGGAACCGGTAGACGTCCTGGATTTCGTCCACGAGGTACTTGGCCAGGAACTTCTCGCCCTTGATCTTGAGGATGTCGTGCAGCTCGGGATAGCCCTCGGTCAGCAGTTCGCCGGCCTCCACGAAGTCGCCTTCCTGGACCGTGATGTGCTTGCCGCGCGGAATGAGGTATTCCTTGGCGTCGCCGGCCTCGGGAGTGACGATGATCTTGCGCTTGCCCTTGGTCTCGGGGCCGAACGAGACGATGCCGTCGATCTCGGAGACCACGGCCATTTCCTTGGGCTTTCTGACCTCGAACAGCTCGGCGACGCGCGGAAGGCCGCCGACGATGTCCTTGGTCTTGGACGATTCGCGGGGCTTGCGCGCGATGATGTCGCCCTCGAAGACCTCCTGGCCGTCGCGCACCATGAGCAGCGCGCCGACGGGCATGGAGAACACGGCCAGGCTGTTGGTGCCGGGACGCGTCTTGGGCGCGCCGTGGTCGTCCACGACGGACACGGCGGGCTTGTACGAGGTGGTGCGGTATTCGATGATGGTCTGCGTCGCGCGCTTGGTCGCGTCGTCCACCTTCTCCTGGTAGGTCTTGCCTTCCACGATGTCCGTGAACTTGATGATGCCGGAAACGTCCGTGACGAAGGGCTCGTTGAACGGGTCCCATTCGGCCAGCAGCTGGTCCTTTTTGACCTCCTGGCCGGCCACGGCGTAGAGTTTGGCGCCGGACGGCAGGCTGTAGCGCTCGCGCTCGCGGCCCTGGTCGTCGACCACCGACACCTG
>DQED01000004.1 GCA_003525525.1 Desulfovibrio sp. | reverse complement strand
GCTGCACGGGTTGATTTCCTCGCCGCCCAGGCCGAGAAGCTGGCCGGCAACTACGACGCGGCGATCACCATGATGTCGGATCTCAAGAAAAAGTCCGACCTGTCCAAGGACGTGCGCGAGGAGACGCTGCATTCCCTGGCCGCGACGCTGCTCGACAAGTACCGGGAAGACCCGGTCGCGCATTACGACGAGATCCAGGGCGCGCTGCTCGAGGCGGTCAACGCCAACACCGACTCCTTCCGGGTACCCGAGGCCATGCTGCATCTCGGCATGCTCAACCTGCGCGCGGGCAACATCCCCGAGGCCAAGGGCTATTTCAACGTGCTGCGCAAGAAATACCCTTCGGACGCCAATGTGCCGCTGATCAACTTCTACTGGGGCGAATACTATTTCGATCGCGGCGATTTCAAGAAGGCGGCCGAGGAGTACCAGGCGCTCATCGAGAAGTTCCCCGAGAGCAAGTACGTGCGCGAAGGCGCGATGGGTCTGGCCAAGACCCTGGTGCGCCTGAGCCGCTACAAGGAAGCGGCGCAGATTGCCGACTACATCAACAAGCGCTGGCCGCGCTACTATGTGGAATTTCCACAAATCCTGCGCATCGACGGCGACATCGCCTTCAAGAACGGCGACATGAAGAAGGCCCGCGACGACTACATGCTCTTTTACAACATGTCGCCCAAGGTCAAGGACGAGGATCTCGTCCTTTCGCGCCTGGGCGACATCTACGCCAAGCTCGGCAACCGGCCGGCGGCAGTGGATTTCTACAACATGGCCGTCAAGGACTACCCCGACGCCGAAGGCGGGCTGATTGCCAAGATGCGCCTGGCCGAGCAGGGCGTCCACGACCAGCCGACCATCTCCGAGATGTTCTCGCTGTTCGACAAGCCGGCCTACGGCAGCCCCGAGGACATCTACGAGGGCATCATCCGCGACCACCCCAACAGCCCCCTGGCCCCGCTGGCGCAGATCAAGCTGGCCATGTGGCTGCTCTACCGCCAGAACTATCCCGACAGCCTCAAGGCGGCGGCGCGTTACCTGGAGCGCTATCCCAAGAGCGAGCTCGCGCCCAAGGCCGAGGAAGTGGCGATCACGGCCTTCGAGAAGATGGCCGGCGACCTCATCGCCCACAAGGACTACGCGCGGCTCGTGGCCTCCTACCGCGACAACCCGATCCTCGCCGCCAACCGGGGCATGCTCTCGGACCAGACCCGGCTGGGGCTGGCCCTGGCCTACCTGCGCACGGGCAAGACCCGCGACGCCCTGGCCGAGGCCCTGCCCTACATCGGCCCGCGCGAGAACGACAACGGCATGATGGCCCTGACCATGGCCATGGGCATCTACGAGGACGAGCGCTCCTGGCGCGACATCGTGGATCTGGCGCGCAAGGTGCAATCCTGGAAGTTCGGCGCGACCCCGCGCCGCCGCCTGGAATACGTCGTGGCCCAGGCGCTCGAGAACCTCGGCGAATCGGACCGGGCCATGACCATCTGGCGCAAGCTCGCCGGGGACCAGGCCCTGGAGTCGGGCAAGCGCTGCTACGCCATGTATTTCATGGCCCGCGCGTCCATGGCGCAAAAGGACTACGCCAAGGCCGAGCTCTATGCCGGCGAGGCCGCCTTCATGTTCAAGGAGTCCGGGCAGGATCCGGACAAGCGCAAGGCCGCGCTCAACATTCTGGTCGAGTCCACCCGGGCGCTGGGGCAGTTCCCCAAGGCCCTCAAATGGGCGCGGGAATACGCGGACATGTGCAAGGAAGGCGACGACGACTGGGCGTCCAACCGCCTGCGCGAGGCCGCCATCCTGCGCGCCATGGGCGACGTGGACGGCTGGCGCAAGACGCTGGTCGCCATGCGCGACGCCGCCCCCGATTCCCTCTACGGCCGCATGGCCGCCTCGGATCTGGCCACGAACGGCCTGGAAAGCCGCCTCAACGCCCTGACCCAGCCGCAGTAAGAGGCTGTTTGCGAGGGGCGTCCCCCGGCCGTGGGTTCAGGCGGCGGGAAGGGGCTATTCCCACGAAACGCAGTGTCTGCCTCGGCTCAGAGCACCAGGGGGACAATCTGTCCGCTCTCGTTTTGCACGGCATAGTGAAAGCTGGTCACGCGCCATGCGCCTTTTTCGCCGACCAGGGCGACGATTTCGAAAATCATGCGCGGATCATTGGCGAACCTGGTATTGAACACAAGCTCCCTGTAATGGCCTTTGGGAAAACCGGGCGGCGATTCGTACGCGTTGGAGCCCTGCAGCGTTCGCGAGGTGGCCTTGCCGAGTTTGTCCCTGATCCGTTTCACGAATTCCGAAAAAGCGCCCACGGAATACTTCTGTTTAAAGATATCGGCCATGCTGTCGTATGCCTGCGCATAGGAACCGCGGTCGATGTCGGCGAGCCATGCGTCGACTTCCGTTTGCGGATCGCCGAGCGGGGAGGGCGGAAGCGGCGACTCCGTGACCGGCAGCGGCACAGGGGAAAAGAAGTAGACGACCACGAAAAGGGCAAGCGCTCCGCCGGCCCGGAGCCAGTTCTTGAAACGCACGTCGAGAAATCCGGGCAGGACCGCGCCGAATCCCGCCGCGGCCAGCGCGAGAATGGTGCGGAAGACTTCGTACTGAAAGACGGTCGGGTTTGAGAAATACAGAGACGTAATAAAAATGATGAGAATAAAAAGCGTACCGAAGGCAAATGCGGCGAGGACTTCCCACGTGTTTTTGCTGGAAACGGATGGTTTTGTCATTGCGTGTCCTCGATTGATGCGTCATTTGCAACGATTGGTACATCTGTCGAAGGTGCGCTGGCAGGCATCGTAGCAGTGGGACCAGTTGCGAGCCGATTCGCAACGGTCCGTGCAGCGATCAAAACGCTTTTCGCACCTGTCATAGCACTTGTCCCATGACTCCTCTCGGGAATCTTCCTGGGATTCCTCGCTGCCGGCCCGTTGCAGGCATGCCCGCAGGTTGATGGCCCGGGCAGGCCCAGGCAGGTGGGTCCAATCTCCTCCGCCCAGTTGTGCGATGTCGTTTTGGATGATGGAGATGTCCATTCCGGAAACCAGATGGTGCGCAACCAGCGCATTGATGCCCCAGCAGTCGGCTTCTTGTTCACGCGTCAACGGGTAGCTGCGCGCAAGGTGCCCCAGCGCATGGTGCGCGCATTCGTGGGCGTAGAAGAACCTTCTGGTTTGCGGCGAGAACCAGGGAACGACACGCGGATTGTAGAGTATGACCGGCATGCCGTTGGGCGCTGTGGTCGCCAGTGCGATGTCGTTGATCGTGGGGTTGGCGATGGACGCGACCGGCAGGCCGCGAAAATCGCGACAACCTTCAAAGGTGATTTGTGCGAGGGAAATGCTCGGAAGCAGTACGAGAAGCGAACAGCATGCCACAATAACGCGATTTTTCATGGAATGCTCCGGGGTGAAGGTTGAAAAGCAAACGCATGAAAGCTGCTTCGCATATTTTTTATTTGCTAGGCGTAGTATGGAGGGGAGTCAAACGAAAAGTCACGCTCCGTTGCCGTGGTCTTCGATCCGCCGCGGGGATGCGCGGCACGTGCCATCTTGCGGCCAGGGAAAGGCGCAAGAGGTCTGGAGCGGGGAGGCGTGCCGCCGCCTTGTCAACGCGCCCCGAAGCGGGCTACAGTCCGCATGCTGGCCCCTCGTCCTTCCCCGGGCCGGCAAGGAGACGCTCCCGTGACGCGCGAAGCCCGTTCCCCCGATCCCGCCCTCGTCCGCGCCCCGGTCGTGGCCGGCCGGTTCTATCCCGGCTCGGCCAAGGCCCTTGCGCGCGACGTCGCGGGCTACCTCGCCGGGGCCGACCC
>DQED01000445.1:12993-13131 GCA_003525525.1 Desulfovibrio sp. | reverse complement strand
CCGGGGCCGGAGCCGGCCGCGCCAGCATGCCGCCGCGCAGGGGCTCCATGACGACCACGCCGAGGCCTTTGGCCGCGGCGTAGCGCAGCCCTTCCGTGCCGGCCTGGAACTGCTGGTCCAGGTAGTTGTACTGGATCT
>DQED01000445.1:0-12947 GCA_003525525.1 Desulfovibrio sp. | reverse complement strand
CCGGCGTTGACGATGCGGCCGTCGGCCTTGGCCGCGTCCAGGAACTCCGCCACGCCGTGGGACGCGACCGCATCCCACAGCGGCCCGTCCAGGGCGTGGACGAGGTAGTAGTCGATGTGGTCGGTTCCAAGGCGCGAAAGCTGCGCGTCGAGGAAGCGGTCCATGTCCGCGCGGCTGGTCACGAGCCAGGACGGCAGCTTGGTGGCGAGCTTGACGCGCGCGCGGTAGCCGTCGCGCAACGCCTTGCCGAGCAGGGGTTCGCTCGCGCCGGCATGGTAGGGCCAGGCCGTGTCGACATAGTTGACGCCCGCGTCGATGGCGGCGCGAATCTGGGCGATGGCGCGCGGCTCGTCGATGGCCCCTTCGGGCGTGGCGGGCAGGCGCATGCAGCCGAAACCGAGAATGGAGAGCCGGTC
This sequence comes from Desulfovibrio sp., assembly GCA_003525525.1. Taxonomy (GTDB): domain Bacteria; phylum Desulfobacterota; class Desulfovibrionia; order Desulfovibrionales; family Desulfovibrionaceae; genus Solidesulfovibrio. Next base: position 12,531 of record DQED01000445.1, on the reverse strand, counting down.
TCCGTTTTTGGGCATGGTTCGATACAGCATGGGGAACTTCTCCTTTTGCCGCAACATTCGGGTTCGACCGTCTCCGTCTTTGGGGGCGGCCTTGGAAATGGAGCCTCAATACTCGAACCACGGGCGGGGAAAAACACCTAATCCGGGATAAAAGTTGCCCGATCCTGCCATGCGAAGGCCGTGCCCTCCCGGGGAAAGCCTTGCCCAAGGCTGCCTCAGGGCTTATGGTCTTTCCATCATCCGTATTCCCGCCAAGGAGCGCCCATGATCCGACTCGTCCGACTGCTGTGCGCCGTCCTCGTCCTGGCCGGCCTTTCCGGCTGCGGCTACAACCAGATGCAGACCAACGAGGAGGCGGTCAACGCCGCCTGGGGCAACGTGGAATCGGCCCTGCAACGCCGCATGGACCTCATTCCCAACCTCGTGGAGACGGTCAAAGGCTACGCCAGCCACGAAAAGGACACCCTGACCGCCGTGGTCGACGCCAGGGCCAAGGCCACGCAGGTAAAAATCACCCCCGAAACCCTGGCCGACCCGCAAGCCATGGCCGCCTTCCAGCAGGCGCAGGGGCAGATGCAGTCCTCGCTGTCCCGCCTGCTCGCCGTGGTGGAAAACTACCCCCAGCTCAAGGCCGACCAGAACTTCCGCGACCTGCAAAACCAGCTCGAAGGCACGGAGAACCGCATCAACGTGGCCCGGCAGCGTTACAACCAGGCCGTGGAGACCTACAACGCCTCCATCCGCACCTTCCCCAACTCCCTCACCAATTCCGTCCTGCTGCACCTCAAGGCCAAGGAATACTTCAAGGCCGACGAAGCCGCCAAACAAGCGCCCAAGGTGAAGTTCTAACGGGGGAAGAAGAATGCCTCCGGCGGCCAGGAGGGGCCGAGGGCCCCTCCTGGACCACCCCCAAAGGGGGAATTCTCCTGCCTCTGTGACAAATTGCATTCTCGAGCGGCACAGTCTTTCTGTAGTAACGCCCGGAGGCCCCATGCCCCTTTTTGCATCCGTCCGCCCCGTCCCGCCAGCCCCCCCCCGTTCGGGAGGTCCAGGAGGGGCAGTGCCCCTCCTGGCCGCCGGAGGCATCTTCCTCTTCCTCCTCCTGCTCTTTTCCCCTCTCCTCTCCGCCACAGCCGCCTCCGCCCTGGGCGTGCCACGCCTGACCGGGCGGGTGGTGGATACGGCGCACATGCTTTCGCCTGACGCCGCGCGCGAGATCGATGCCAAGCTGGCCGCGTTCGAACGGTCGGATTCCACGCAGGTGGTGGTGCTGACCATCCCCTCGCTCGAGGGCGAGTCCCTGGAGGAGTATTCGATCAAGGTGGCGCAGGCCTGGGGCATCGGCCAGAAAGGCAAGGACAACGGCGTGCTGCTGCTCGTCTCCAAGGGCGACCGCAAGGTGCGCATCGAGGTGGGCTACGGGCTGGAGGGGCGGCTGACGGACGCCTTGTCCGGCCGCATCATCGACTACGCCATTGTCCCGGCGTTCAAGGCCGGGCATTTCGACGCCGGCATCGAAAGCGGCGTGTCCGCGATCATGGAAGCCGTTCGCGGCGAATACAAGGGCGGGCCGGAACACGGCGCCAAGGACTCCGGCCATGACGACAACGCCTTTTTCGGGCTTTTCATCCTGGCGATGTTGCTGACGGCCTTCCTGTCGCGGCTGCCGGCGCCGGCGCGGGCCGGGATCTTCGGCGTGGTTTTGCCCGGCGCGGGCGCGCTTTTCGGATTGGGGCTCGGCTTTCTGGGGCTATTGTGCGTAGCCGGCGTGGTTCTCGGGCTCGTCGGGCCATGGCTTTTCAGTTCGGGCCGGGGCGGCGGCGGCGGGTTTTATGTCGGCGGCGGCGGCTCCAGCGGCGGCGGCGGTTTTTCCGGCGGCGGCGGTTCCTTCGGCGGCGGCGGTTCCTCGGGAAGCTGGTAGGAGGCGACGATGCGAAGACTTGTGACGCAATTGCTGACCGAGGCCGACCGCAACGCCATCCGCGACGCCGTGCGCGCGGCCGAGACGAAAACGTCCGCCGAGATCGTGCCCATGATCGTCGGGGCCAGCGACAGCTACCCCAAGGCGCAGCTCGCCTGCGCCGTGACCGTGGGCCTTGTCTGCGCGGTCCTGGCCTGCCTTGCCGGCGGCACGCGCAACATGTGGGTGTTCCTCGCCTTTTTCGGCGTGTTCGCCCTGCTCGGCTTCCAGGCGGCCAAACGCCTGCCGGCGCTTCTGCGCCTCTTCGTTTCGCCGGCCCGCGCCGGTCACGAGACCCTGCAAGCGGCCCAGGCCGCGTTTTTCGGCCAGAGCCTGACACGGACGCGGGAGCGCAACGCCCTGCTCGTCTACGTTTCGGTCTTCGAGCGCCTGGTCTTCCTGCTCCCGGACACGGGGCTCGCCGGAAGAATCGACGCCCGGGAACTGGACGCCGCGGCCGCGGCCCTTTCCGCCGGCATCCGCGAGGGACGGCCGGCCGAAGCCATCGTTGCGACCGTGGCGCGCCTGGCGCAGTCCCTTGCGGCCGCCTTCCCGCCACGGGAAGACGACGTCAATGAAATCAAGGACCTGATTCTCTTCTAAACGTCCGGCGCAAAGCGTTGCCCGCTTTTCACCGGACCGGCATTGCATTTCGTCCGGCCTGTGGCATAGTGGCTCCAATCGTGCGTTCCCCCGCAGGGAGGACGCGTAAGGAGTATACGCTATGGATCAATATCACGAGCCGGTTGCAGAACTCTCGCCCCAGGACCGCGACTTCGTCCGGGCGCTCAACAGCATCAAGGAAGAGCTCGAGGCCATCAACTGGTACCACCAGCGCGTGGCCGCGGCCAGCGATCCGCAGATCAAGGCCATCATGGCCCACAACCGCGACGAGGAAATCGAGCATGCCGTCATGGGCCTGGAGTGGCTGCGCCGCAACATGCCCGTCTGGGACGAGACCATGCGCACCTATCTTTTCACCGCGGGCGACATCACTGCCCTGGAAGACGCGGCCACGGGCGGCGAAGGCGGCGAGGCCGCCCCGGGCAAGGCCCCGGCTTCCGGCGGCTCGCTCGGCATCGGCAGCCTCAAGGGCAACCGCTAAACAGGAGGAGACGTCATGGACATCCTGAAACGCGACCTCGCGCCCATCACCGCCGCCGCCTGGCAGGCCGTGGACAGCCGCGCGCGCCAGACGCTTACCAGCATGCTCTCGGCCCGCCGGGTCGTGGACGTGACCGGGCCGCTCGGCTGGGAATACGCCGCCGTGCCCCTGGGGCGCATCGAATACGCCAAGACGCAGTCCGTCTCCGGCATCACCTACGGCCTGCACCAGGTCAAACCCCTGGTCGAGGTCAAGGTGCCGTTCACCCTGGACATCGCCGAAATCGACAACGCGGCCCGCGGCGACAAGGCCATCGACCTCGCCGCCCTGGACGCAGCCGCCGAAAAGCTCGCGCGGTTCGAGGAGGAGGCCATCTACCACGGCTTCGCCCCGGCCGGCATCAAGGGCCTGTCGGAAGTCTCCAGCCAGACGCGCATGTCCCTGACCAAGGATCCCGAGGATATCGCCGAGAAGGTGTCCATGGGCCTGACCGCCCTGCGCAAGACCTCGGTGGAAGGGCCTTACGCCCTGGTGGTCGGCCCCGAGACCTGGGTCGCCCTGTCCGGGCACGTGCGCGGCTACCCGCTGTCGCAGTACCTGGAAACCATGCTCGGCGGCGAGGTCATCGTCAGCCCCTTCGTGGAGGAGGCCTACCTCCTGTCCACGCGCGGCGGCGACCTGGAGATGACGCTCGGCGGTGACATCGCCATCGGCTACGCCTCCCACGACAGCGAGAAGGTGGCGCTTTTCTTCCTGGAATCCTTCACCTTCCAGGTCCTCGATCCGACGGTTGTCGTGCGCTTGGACCGGAAGGGCTAGGCAAGGCCCATGGCCGAGGGCGGTCGCCGTGTCCTCTGCCGCTGCGGCACGGAAGCGGCGGCCGCCGCAACCGTGAACGCCTCCCCGCGTCCCGGTCCCGATGCCGGGGCGCGGGTTCCCTCGTCGGCCTTCGCGGCCTGCTGCATCGGATTCCGCCTGCCGCAGAAACAGGACTCCCTGCCCTCCGACGCGCCCTGCTCGCGCCGCCTGCTCCCGCGCTGCTGTGCATGTTGTTGCCGTCGTTCCCCATGGGCAGCCGAGCTGTCACCGGAAAAGGCAGGATTGGAAAGGACTTTCGGGCAACATGACGGTATCGTGAAAGAACAATCGTGTTGTTTTTACCCAAAGTGTCACTCTTTTTTTGTATTCGTGATTCAAAATGGATAACATATTGTAATTATTTAATGTTACAAAAAACATAATTCACACGAAAAAAATAATTTGCGTGTGACTTAGAAATGCCCTATCTTTTTTCCAACACGAACAACAACGGCAAAAACCTGTCGCATCCCTCCAACGTATAACCCGAAAGGAGACGCAGTCATGAAAGTCAGCGCCCGCAATCTGATCCCCGGCACCGTCAAGAAGGTCAACATCGGCATGGTCAACGCCGAAGTCGTCATCGAAGCCGCCCCCGGCGTCGAGATCGTCTCCGTCATCACCAAGGAGTCCGCCGAGGCCATGGGCCTCAAGGCCGGCGCCAAGGTCAAGGCCATGGTCAAGGCGTCCAGCGTCATGGTCGTCACCGACTAGCATTTCCCGCGAAAGCGACGCGCAAGGCCGGCGGTTTCCTCGGAAACCGCCGGCCTTCGTCGTTGGCGGCGGCCGGGCAAGCGCCCCTGCGTCCGTCGCTTGACTTTACGCCTCCCCTTTGCAAAGGGTGGGGACTTTTCCAGGGAGGCTTGGCATGCAGCTTTTCAACACCATGACCCGGTCCAAGGAGGCCTTCGCTCCCCGCAATCCGGGCAAGGTGGCCATGTACGTGTGCGGCATCACCGCCTATGACCTGTGCCATATCGGGCATGCCCGTTCGTCCGTGGTCTTCGACGTGCTCGTGCGCCACTTGCGCAAAAAAGGCCTCGACGTGACCTTCGTGCGCAACTTCACCGACGTCGACGACAAAATCATCAAGAAGGCCAATGCCGAGGGCGTCACGTCCGACGTCATCGCCGAGCGCTACATCGAGGCCTTTTACGAGGATATGGACAAGCTCGGCATCCTGCGCGCCGACGCCGAACCCCGCGCCACGCAGTACATCGACGAGATGGCGCGCCTGGCCGAACGCCTGATCGAAAGCGGCCACGCCTACCGCACGGCCTCCGGCGACGTCTATTTCCGCGTGCGCTCGTTTCCCGGCTACGGCAAGCTCTCGGGCCGCGACATCGAGGACATGCGTTCCGGCGCCCGCGTCGCCCCGGGCGAGGAAAAGGAAGACCCTCTCGACTTCGCCCTGTGGAAGGCCTCCAAGCCCGGCGAGCCCGTCTGGGACAGCCCGTTCGGCCCCGGCCGCCCCGGCTGGCACCTGGAATGCTCGGCCATGAGCGAAAAGCTCCTCGGCATGCCCATCGACATCCACGGCGGCGGCCAGGATCTCATCTTTCCGCACCACGAAAACGAGATCGCCCAGAGCGAGGCGGCCATCGGCGGCGAATTCTGCCGCTACTGGGTCCACAACGGCTTCGTGCGCATCAACACCGAGAAGATGTCCAAGTCGCTGGGCAACTTCGTCACCATCCGCGACATCTACAAGCGCTACCTGCCCGAAGTGCTGCGCTTTTTCCTGGTCTCCTCCCACTACAGGAGCCCGCTCGACTACTCCGACCAGGCCCTCGACGAGGCGGAAAAAGGCCTCAGGCGCATCTACGCCGCCATGGCGCAGATGGACCAGGCCCTCTCCCGCGCCAAATGGTCGGAAACGAAGCTCCCGCCCGACGTCGCCCAGGAGCTGGCCAAGCTCGAGGAAGGCTTCGCCGCGGCCATGGACGACGACCTCAATACCGCCCAGGCCCTGGGCCACGTGTTCGGCGCGGTGCGCCTGGCCGGCCGGCTCATGGAAGACAAGACGCTCGCCAAAAGCCGCGAGACGGCCGACATCCTGCGCCGCATCCAGGCCGACCTCGCCGACTGGGGCGACGAACTGGGCGTGTTCGGCAGCGCAAGCGAGACGTTCCTCGAAGCGCTCAAGGCCAGCCGCGCGGCTCGCCTGGGCATCGACGCCGCGCGCGTGGAAGCGCTGGTGGCCGAGCGCCAGGACGCCCGCAAGAACAAGGATTTCGCCCGCTCCGACGCCATCCGCGACGAACTGGCCGGCCTCGGCGTCACCGTCATGGACACCCCCGCCGGGCCCCGCTGGGACGTGGCGTAGGGAGAGAAGGAAGAGGAAGGCGGGGGAGAAGAGAAGAAGAATGCCTCCGGCGGCCAGGAGGGGCCGAGGGCCCCTCCTGGACCACCCCGAAAGGGGGGAGAGGTTTGGACTCGCGGGGGTTTCCGCGCCGTTATTGCGACGAGGGATTCTGTTTCAAGGCTTTTTCATGTCCGCCAGCATCGTCTATATCCACCACGACTGCTTTCTCCTGCGCGCGGGCGGCAAGACCCTCCTGTTCGACTACCCGGCTCCGGCCTATCTGCCGCGGGAGGCTGCGCAAGCAGCCGCCGCGCACATCGCCGGCGCGGACCTGACCATATTCGTCTCCCACAGCCACGACGACCATTTCGACCCGGACATCGTCGCCGCAACGCAAGATGCGGCCGCGCGCCGCTTCGTGGTTTCCGACGACGTGGCCGACCTCTACGGCGACCGCCTGCCGCCGGAGACGCGCGTCATGGAGCCAGACGACGCGCAAGACGTGGCCGGCCTGACGGTCCATGCCCTGGAAAGCAACGACATGGGCCTTTCCTACCGCATCGAACTGGAAGGACTGTCGGTCTATTTCGGCGGGGACATGGCGCTTTGGGACTGGCCCGGACAGTCCCCGGCCGCCCGCCGCGCCGTGGGCATGTCCTGGCGTCGGCTGCTCAAGACCCTTGCCGCACGGCCTCTCGACGTGGCCTTTTCCAACATGGACCCGCGCCTGCCGAGCCTCGCCGGCGCGCCGGATTTCGTGAAAAAGCTCGCGCCCGCCGTGTTCGTGCCCATGCACGTAAACGGCAAGACCCAGTATATCGAGCGGTTCGCCGACCGCTTGCGCCTCCCCGGCACGACCGTCTTCGCCTACGCCAGGCCGGGCGACGTGCTGGAACTCCCCTCCCCCCTCACATCCCGGCCGCGTTCCCGCCCGTAAGCAGCGCCACGGGAAAGTCCCGCAGCAGCTCCTTGAGCATGAGGCTCTCCCCGGAAAACGTCCGCCCGGTCAAGGCGTCAGTGAGTGGCCCCCACCCCGGCGGGAAGTCCGTGACGCGCGTGTTCTCCCAGGCTTCGCCGAGCACGAACGCGCCCTGCGCCGCGCCGAGGTCGGCGATGCGCCAGGGCACGACCGCAAGGGCCGTCCGGCCTTCGAAGGCGCGCCAGAAGCCGAACGCATTCCCGGCAAGACTCCCCGCGAACGCGGCCGGCGCATAGGCGCCGACGGTGAAGAGCTCGGGGTCCGCGCCCCGCGCCGCTAGCGCCCGCCAGAGCGTGAAGAGCTTGATGCAGCCGTCCTCGGGCGAAGCGAGCAGCCTGTGGCACAGCGCGACCGGATCGGCGGAAAACGCCGCGTCCAGTTCGCCGAGCGTCTTTTCCCGAACCATGAAATCCACGGGCCGGCGGTTGTCCGGATCGACGAAGGACAGATCCCAGCACTCCACGCCCTGGTAGATGTCCGGCACGCCGGGGCAGGCGGCCTTGAGCACGACCTGGGCCAGGCCGTAGGCGTAGCCGATCCGGGTGAGCCGCCGGCAAAGCGGCAGAAAGACGCCCATAAAGGCGCTGTCCGGGGCCTCGTCCAGGAGCATGGCCGCGAAATCGGTAAGCGCCTTTTCGTACTCCAGGTCCGGGCTCAGCCACGTGGAATGTTCCTTGCCCTCGCGCACGGCCTTGACGAGATAGGCCGCCAGCCGCCCGCCGAAGCCGGGCAGATCCTCGGGCCGGTCGGGATAATGGCCGAGCAGCGTCTGGTAAAGCAGGTATTCGTCGTTTTTATCCGGCGCGGGCCGGTCGCCGAGCGGCGTCTTGCGGCGCAGGTTGATGCGGTAAAACTTCGCCAGCGCGCCGCGCCAGGCGTCGGGGAGCTCCGACAGCGCGGCCAGGCGCATGCGCGCGTCCTCGCCGCGCTTGGCGTCGTGGGTGGCCGTCGCGCTCATGGCCCGGGGCCACTGCCTGGCGCGCGCGGCCATGGCCTCGTGGAAGGCCTGGGGCGTCTGCCCGAAACGTCCGGGCTCGCCGCCCACTTCGTTTAAGCACAAAAGCCGGTTGAGCACGTAAAACGCCGTATCCTCCACGCCCTTGGCCATCAGCGGCCCGCTGACCTGCTGGAAGCGCATGGCGAAACGGGTCCACTGCGCCTTCTGCTCGTCGCTCAGGTTCGCGTCGTATTGCAGCAGAAGGAAACGCTCCAGGAAATCGAGCTCGTAGGCGAGGTCGGCGTTGTGGCGCTTGGCGCGGCGGATGGCCGTGCGCACGTAGTCGATGTCCGCCGGCCGGATGGCGTCCGGGGAGATGTAGGTCCGGTAGACCGGGAAATGGGCCAGCACTTCGGTCAGCGCCCGCTTGGTCGAGCGCAGGGTGATGTCGAAGCCCTGGCGGTCGAGGCTGGAGACGGCGTTTATCAGCCGCGCCAGGTTTTCCACGTCGCCGTACATGTGGGTTTCGATGATGCGACGCTTCTTCCAGACCACCACGTCCTCGGGCAGCTGGCGGCGGCCGGTGAAGCCGGCATAGATGCGGTCAAAGGCCATTTCCCGGGTCGTGTCCACGTACAAGCCGCACACGGCGTTCATGAAATCGTAGCCTGTGGAGCCGGCCACGGGCCAGAACGCCGGCAGGGGCTCGCCGGCCACGCAGATCTTTTCCACGACGAGATAGGCGTCGCCGACGGCCTCGCGCAGCCGGCGCAGATAGCGCGCCGGGTCGTAGAGGCCGTCGATGTGGTCCACGCGCAGCCCGGAAAAAAGCCCTTCCCGGACCAGTTCGAACAGCTTGCCGTGGGACTGGCGAAAGACCGCCTCATCCTCCACCCGCAGCGAGATGAGGTCGTTGATGGAGAAAAAGCGGCGGTAGTTGATCTCCTCCCCGGCCACCTTCCAGTAGGAGAGCCGGAAATACTGCTCGGCCAGCAGGCTCTCCAGGAGCGCCCGGCGATCCTCGTCCTCCTCCGCAGTGCCGTTGGCCTGGGCGAGATTGGCGACGATATGGGCGCGCACGGGCGGGCTTTTCTCGTAAAGCTCGAAGAGCATTTGTTTGACGAAAAAGATCTGGTCGTAGCGTTCGTCCTTGGAATCCTCGGCGGGCAGGGACTTGATGGTGTAGAGCACGCCCAGGAGCTTGATGTAGTCCGGGGAGTCGCGGCCGATCTTCGCGCGCAGCTTGCCGAGCCCGAGCGTGAGCAGGCGTACGTAGGAATCGATGCGCAGGGGAAAGCGCAGGTCGTAGTAGCGCACGAAAAAGCCGTCCGCGTCGAAGCCGATGGCGATCTCTCCTGCCTCCAGGACCCGGCCGTAGAAGTTGCCCAGAAACGGGGCCAGCATGCGCCCCTTGATGCTCTCGTAAGGGTGGTCCCAGTCGATGTCGAAGGACTGGTAATAGCGCGAGGACGGGCCGTTTTCGAGCACGTCCACGAGCATGCGGTTTTCGCCCGAGACGGCCATGTGATTGGGCACGATGTCCTGGATCCAGCCGATGCCGCGCTTTGCGGCCGCCGCGGCCAGGGCGCGGAACGCGGTCTCCCCGCCGAGTTCCGGGTTGATCTCCCTGTGGTCGCACACGTCGTAGCCGTGGGTCGAGCCGGGCCGGGCGCGAAAGATCGGCGAGGCGTAGATGTGGGAGACGCCGAGCGCGGCGAGGTAGTCGAGGATGTCCTGGCAGCGGGTGAAATCGAAGTCCTTCGTGAACTGGACGCGGTAGGTGGCGACGGGCGCGTTCATTGCGGCAACCTCACCTTGAGCGCTTCGGCCACCACGGAGAAAAGCGCCACCCAACGCCCGGCCTCTTCGTCCCCGGCGGCGGCCGCGTCCCGCTTGCCGGGATAGCGGCTGCGGGACAGTTCGAAGGCCACGTTTTGCGCCTTGAACAGGTTGAGCCCCATGGGCAGGGTGCGCAGCCTGTCCAGGGCCTCCTTGACGTTGGTCAGCAGCGCGATGTTCTCGAAGTCCTCGCCGAAGGCCTCCACGAAGCGGTTGACCCAGCGCGCCCCTTCCATGCCGAGGCGCTCGTAGTCCAGGGAAAGGCCGAAGCGCTTGGCGTCCTCGATGCTCCCGTCCAGGCGTTCGAGGTCGATGACTTCGCCGGCGAGCTGCCGCCGGATGTCCGTTTCCACGACAAAGGCGGCGGCGTCCAGAAAGTGGCGCGGCACGGGCATGGAGATCCAGTGGAGAAAATTGAGGATGGGGTAGTCGTCCTCGAAGATGCGACGGTACATGGCTTCGGCGGCGTCGAATTCCGGGGCGAGGACCTCGGCCACCACCTTGCGCTGCACGTCGCGAAACAGGTCGCGGAGGGAAAAGGTGTGGGTCTCGAAATGGGCGTCCAGGGCGCGGATGGTTTCGGCGAGGTCGCCGCGCTCGAAGACCCGGCGCAGGTCGGCTTCCATGGCGGCGAGACTCGCGGCGTCGCGGTAGCGCCGCAGGCCGCAGGTCAGGTTGTGGCCGCCGACGTGGAGCACGGCGAAGGTGGCGTCCAGGCGTTCGCCGGTGATCACGGATTCGATGACGGCCCGGCCGGTGAGCAAACGCGCGCGGCCGGCGGTTTCGCGCTTCTCGTCGCGCCCGCTCACGCGGTAGCAGCCGTAGGCGTAGTGCTCGTCGTAGGCCTCGAACAGCGAGGAGATGGCGAAATGCGCGCCCACGCGCATGATGTCCACGGCCGCGGGCTTGGCGTGGCGCTCGTAGGCTTCCCTGCCCGAGGAAAGGACGTTGCTCGGGGCCTTTTCCAGGATCGCGGCAAAAGGCCCTTCGAGGTCTCCGCCGCCGAGCTCCCCGGCAAGCTGGATGGCGCGCGCGGCGTACTGGAGGATCTGCACGGTTTCGATGCCCGAGACCTCGTCGAAAAACCAGCCGCAACTCGTGAACATGAGCATGGCGTGGCGCGAAAGCTCCATGAGCTTGAGCGCCTTGATGCGCCCGGCCAGGGTCAGGCCCTTTTTGGCGTGGGCCGCGAAAAAAGCGTCCAGGTTCGCCTCGTCGCGGTCGTTGACGACCGTTATATAGGCGTCGCGCGCCTGCCAGGGGTCGGTGAAAGAGCGCCGCCCTTCCCTGTCGAGGATCGCCGCGCAGGCGTCGCGCAGCCCGTCCAAAGCCTCGCGCAGGGGGGCGCGCCAGCCCTGGCCCCAGCCCCGGTGCATGCCGGAATTGCAGCCGCAGTCCGCGCGCCAGCGCTCCACGCCGTGGATGCAGCTCCAGGACGAGTCCTCGAAGATTTCCGCCTCGTGCCCGGGCGGATGGCGGTCGAGGTAGGCGGCGTAGTTGATCAGTTCCACGGAAGGGTCGGCCTCAAGCAGCGACAGACAGTAGGTGAGCGCCATTTCGCCGGAGGAGTGGTGATGGCCGTAGGTTTCGCCGTCCGTGGCGACGCTTACGATCTGCGGCCAGTCGCGGTCGTCGCTGAACGCGGCCATGAGCCGGTCGCGGATGGTCTCGCCGCTTTCCAGCATGTCGCCGAAGGCCATGTCCTGGGAGATGGGGCCGTCGTAGAAAAAAACCGTGAAATCGCGCCCGTCCGGCAGGCGCACGAGGTAGGGCGCGGTGGGGTCCACATGGGCGTCGGACACGTCCCACCAGTCGCCGCCGCTTTCGTCCAGGCGGCGCACGCGCGCGGCCTGGCGCGGGGCCAGGATCGTGAAGCGGAGGCCGGCATCGGCCAGGATGGCGAGGGTTTCCAGGTCCACGGCGGTTTCGGGCAGCCACATGCCTTCGGGGTCGCGGCCGAAGCGGGCGCGGAAATCCGCCACGCCCCATTTGACCTGGGTGATCTTGTCGCGCCGGTTGGCCAGCGGCATGATCATGTGGCTGTAGGCCTGGGCCAGGGCCGAGCCGTGGCCGTCGAAGCGCTCCATGGAGAGCCGGTCCGCGTCCACGATGGCCTGGTGGAGCCTCGGGTGACGCCTGTCCAGCCAGGACAGGAGCGTGGGGCCGAAATTGAAGCTGATCTTGGAGTAGTTGTTGACGATATCGACAATAAAGCCGTCGCCGTCCAGGATGCGCGAGCCGGAATTGGGGCCGTAGCATTCGGCGGTGATGCGCTCGTTCCAGTCGTGGTAGGGATGGGCCGAATCCTGGACCTCGACCTCCTCGAGCCAGGGATTCTCCCGGGGCGGCTGGTAGAAATGGCCGTGGATGCAGACGTAGCGGTTCATGCGCCAAAACCCTCCTCGCATTTGTACACCACGGCGCGAAGGGGCGGCAGGGTGAAAGTTGCGGCGAGGCGCCCCGGCAGGAGGGCTCCCGCGCCGCCGAAACGCGCCTCGTCGCTGTCGCACGCGCGCGCGTAGCCCCGGCCCGGAGCGGACGCGCCGAC
>DQED01000381.1 GCA_003525525.1 Desulfovibrio sp. | reverse complement strand
GCGCAGCCTGCCGCGCAGCCTGCAGCGCAGCCGTCAACGGCGCAGAATCCCGCCGACGCCGTCTACGCCAAGGGCCTGGCCAGCTTCAACGCTCGCCAGTACCAGGAAGCGCTCGGCATCTTCCAGGAGTTCAGCCGCAACTTCAAAACGAGCCCGCTGATGCCGAACGCCCTGTTCTGGATGGGCGAATGCTATTTCCAGCTCGGCGATTTCGCCAACGCCGCCCTGTCCTATCAGGAAGTGATCGAGAAATACCCCAAGAGCGCCAAGCACGCCGATGCGCTGTTCAAGCGCGGCGTGGCCTTCTCCAAGCTCGGCAACGCCGGCGCGGCCAAGCTCTCGTTTAAGGAAGTCATCGACAAATATCCCGACTCCGCTTTCGCCGCCCGGGCCAAAACCATGATGCCCAAGTAGCACCGCAAGGAGCGCCTGTTTCCCTATGCAAGCCTCTCCTGAAAAAAAACAGCGCAAGGTCGTCTACCTGACCTTCCCGCCGGAAAGCTCGAACAAGCCCGTGGTCTGCGACCTGGCCCGGGTCTACGGCCTGGACTTCAGCATCCTCAAGGCGCAGATCACCCCGCGGCACGAAGGGCAGATGACCCTCGAACTGTCCGGCCCGGCCGAGGCCTTCGAAGCGGGCCTTATCTATCTGCGCGACCAGGGCATCGGCGTGGCCCCCGCCGCCCACCGCATCTCCCGCGACGAGGACAGCTGCATCCACTGCGGCGTGTGCACGGCGCTGTGCCCGACCAAGGCCCTGTCGCTCGACATCGAAACCCGCCTCGTGAAATTCGACGACGAAGCCTGCTCGGCCTGCGGCATGTGCACCAAGGTGTGCCCGGTTGCGGCCATGGATATCCTGCTGGAAAACGGCGTCATGTAACACCACGCAAGGAGATCCCGTGGAAGAGAAACGCGCCTTCATGCGCATTCCCACACGTCTCTCCGGACATCTGCGCCTGATGCCGGGGCCGGACGACATGCAGGTCTTCCGGGAGGTTCCCTACTACGGCTCCCAGAGCCTCAACCCCTACGACGCCCGCGAAGCCGGCATGAGCGAGGGGCTCTACAACCTGCTGTGCTCCATCGACACCAAGCTCGACATGCTGCTTTCCCTGCAGCGCCGCGACGAACTTGCCGCCGATTTCCCGGTGGGCATCAGCATCATCGAGATCAGCGGCGCGGGCATCCGTTTCCTCACGCAAACGGAACTGGCGCTGGACCAGTATGTGGAGGCGATCATCGTCCTGGCGCGCTTTCCCCTGCGCATGGCCGGCGCGGTGGGCCGCATCGTCCGCATGGATCCCCGCGAGGACGGCGCTGTGGAATACGCCCTGGACTTTACGCGCATCCGCGAGCGCGACCTGGAAAGCATCGTGCAATTCGTCTTTCAAAGCCAGCGCGACGACCTGCGCGGCAAAAAATGGGATTGAGCGCTTATGGTCAACGACGAAGAACTGGTGGAACGGCTGCTTGAAAAGATCCTGCACGAGGTTGTCCCGGACCTGCGCGACAGCATAAGCGCCACCATCGAACGCGAGGTGGCCAAGACACTTTCCCGCGCGCTGCTCGAAAGCGAGTTCCACCAGCGCCTCAACCAGGAAATGCGCGAAGGGCTCCAGGACATCTACAAGGAAATCAACAAGGCCGCCAAAACGGAAAACGGCCACACCCCGCGCGGCGACCGCCAGCAGGCCGACCTGCTCTTTCAGGAAGCCGCCCAGCAGCTCGACAAGATCCTCCAGACCACGGAATCGGCCACCACCGAAATCATGGACATCGTCGAGAAGCACATGGACCTGCAGGCGCGCGCCGCAGGCGACCTGGACGCCCTGGAAAAAGGACAGGCCGCGCCCGAGGCCGTGGCCAGACTTCGCGTGGGCAACGCCGCCCTCGGCGAAGACCTCATGCGCATCATGACCACCTTGAGCTTCCAGGACCTCACCGGCCAGCGCATCAAACGCATCATCGAGGCCATCAAGAAGGTCGAACAGATCGTGCTCGACCTCTACCTGTCCACGGGCCTGCAAATGAAGGCCTGGGCCGAAGAGCCGGAAAAGGACATGGAGGTTCTCCAGGCCGAGGTCAAACAGAAGGTGTCGGAACTCAAGGGGCCGCAGACCAAGGTCAAACAAGGCGAAGTCGACGACCTTCTCGCCCAGCTCGGTCTCGAGTGATCGGGGGGAGCGGGCTGAGGGGAAGCGTTGAGGGGGGAGACGCCTCCGGCGGCCAGGAGGAGCGAAGCCCCTCCTGGACCTCCCCGAAAGGGAAAACTTACGGCAGATAAGCGGAAGAATTCTTCCCCAGCTCCAAGTTGGGGGTGCGTATTGGGACGCCGTCCACGCCAAAGCGCGGACGGCGTTTTTCGTTGCGGGAAGGCTCAGCTGTGATGATGATGGGCGTGGTCGCCCAGGGGATGGACGTGCACGTGGCGGTGCGGCACGAAATCGGGGTTGCGGCAGAGCTTGCCCTGCTCGATGCTGTAATAGACGTCCGTCGCTTGGACCAGAAAGTCCCAGTCGTGGGAAATGACGATGCACGGCTTGCCCAGATGCTCCAGGATGGACACGATGCGTTCGCGCGTTTCCGGATCCAGGCCGTTGGTGGGCTCGTCCAGGAACAGGGCCTCGGGATCCATGGCCAGCACCCCGGCCAGGGAGACGAGTTTCTTTTCGCCGCCGGAGAGCCGATGGGACAGACGCGGGCCGAATCCCTCGAGACCCAGCAGCGCAAGCGTGGCCTCGGCCTTGTCCCGGGCCTCGTGCGGGGACAGGCCGCAGTTGAGCGGCCCAAAGGCCACGTCGTCGAGGACCGTGGGGTAGATGATCTGGTCGTCGGCGTGTTGCAGCAAAAGCCCGATGCCGCGCCGCACGGCCCGGAAATCCTTCTCCGTGACGGCAAGCGCGCCCTTGAAGCGCACCTCCCCGGCGTCGGGGCGCAAAAGCCCCATCATCACGTGCAAAAGCGTGGTCTTGCCCGAACCGTTGGGGCCGAAAAGGCCGATGCGCTCGCCCGGGCGAAAGGCGAAGTCCACGCCGTCGAGCACCGGGCGCGCCGTGCCGGGATAGAGGTAGCGCACCCCGGTCAGGGCGAGCAACGGCTCAGACATGTCCCCTCCAAAACGTCAGGTCCAGCGCTCCGCCCGCCACGGCCACGGCCAGGGCGGCAAGCAGGAAAGCAAGATCGCCGCGCCCGGCGCGAAAGCCGTCCAGGCTCGCGAACCGGCCGGAGAATCCCCGCAGCAGCATGGCCTGGTAAACCCGCTGCGAGCGGTCGTAGGCGCGCACCAACACCATGGCCACCAGCGCGGCATAGGTGCGGTAGGCGTGAAGCGACGTGGCCGGCGCGAAGCCGCGAAGCCGCGCCGCCGTCGCCAGCCGGCCGTACTCCTCATGGATGACGTGCAGATAGCGATACGTGAAAAGAAAGAGAAATGCGAACTTGTCCGGCACGCCCACGGCCCGCAGCGCCCCGCCCAAAGCCGGGGCCGGGATCGTGGCCAGAAGCGACAGGACGCAGAAGAAAACCGCATTGGCCTTGAGCGTGATCAGCGTGGCCAGGGCGACGCCCTCCCGGGTCGCGGCGATGCCGTGAAACGCGGCGGTGACGGGAGTCCCGGGCGTGGTGAAAGGCAGCACCAGCCACAGGAACGCCACAAAGGCGTTGACCGCCGTGAACCGGCGCGCGACCAGACCCAGGGGCAGCCGGGCAAGGCCGGTCATCACCAGGCCGGCGGCGAGGATGACGAGCGGCGTGCCGGAATTTACGGCCAGTGCGGCGACGAGGGAGAGCGCCAAACAGGCGACAAGCCGGAAACGGGGATCGCGCCGGTGCACGGGGCTCGGCCCCCGGGAAAGCGGTTCGTCGATCATGCGCCCTTGCCGTGACGGCTCTTCACGTAGGCAACAAGGCCGGCGATGCCCACGAGCCAGCCGATGCCGCCGACGACCTCGGCAAGCCCGGGCCCCTTTTCCTGCTCGTCCAGGAGGATTTTACGGATGGGGGCGATCTTCTTCTCCACCACCGCTTCCACGGTCGTCTCCAGCAGGACGCGCATGGCGGCGGCGTCCGCAGGCGCGACGGTCGCCTGCGCGCGAGGAGCAGGCACGGCCGTCACCGCCTGTACGGCTGCGTGGCTTTGGGACGTTGCCGGCGCGGCCTCGGGCTGCCCCGGGGACGATGGCGCGGCGGCCGCGTATTCGTCGTATTTGACGGTCCAGTCGTTCTGGTGGCCTTCGCCGGCCCGCAGCAGGATGCGCAGGTCGGCCTTGGCCTTGCGCGCGGCCTCGGGCACGACGAAGGAGAAGTTGCCCTGCTCGTCCGTCTTCCCGGTCAGGTAGCTCTGGCCGTTGGCAGCGTTCGTCACGTCGATCTCGCCGAAGCGCACGCGGTCCGAACGGCTGTAGCTGCATTCCACATGCACCGTATCGCCTTCGACGTAGGCGAAGACATTGACGCGGTGCGCAAACGCGTCCTGCGCCGCGGCGAGGCACAAGAGCCCCGCCACGACGCAGCAGGCGCGCACGAAATATCTCCACATAAAGCCTCCCGGGACACCCCTACCCGGCCAGCCCCGAAGAAGCGAGCATCTCCGGGCGCACTTTGGCCAGAAACCCCACCACCATGGCGGTCAGCACGCCTTCGGCGCACATGATGGGGACATGCGCGAGCAAAATGAGCTTGGCTGTCGTCAAAAACGCCTCGCCCGACAGGGCCAGGGCCAGGGCCGTCAGCAGACCCGCGCCGAGCACGGCCAGAAAGCCGCAGCAAAACGCGCCGACAAGCCGCGCCTTGCCCCCGGCGCGCAACAACGGCCCGAAAACGAGCGCGCAGACAACGGCCGGCAACGCCATGTCCACGGTGTTGACGCCAAGGACGACCAGCCCGCCGAACTGGAAAAGCATCGCCTGGAGCAGCAAGGCGATGCAGACGGCCGGGAAGGCGGCGAGCCCGAGGACCGCGCCGAGCAGGCCGTTGAGAATGAGGTGGACGCTCACCGGCCCGATGGGCACATGGACGAGCGAGGCCACGAAAAACGCGGCCGACAGGATGGCCACGGTCATGAGCCGGTCGTAATCCACGCGCCTGAGGCCAAGCGCCACGCCCCCGGCCGCCAGCGCCCAGCCGCAAGCCAGGACCGGCCCGGACAATACGCCTTCTGAAATATGCATCGTTCGCCTCTGGGCAATGGCCCGGCGGGGACGGCGCGCCGCCCCCGCCGCGACCGAAATGCCTTACTTCTTCTTGCGCTTGGGCTCAACAAACTTGGCCCAAAGCACGGCGCCGCGCTCGACCTTCTTGGCCGCGCCGTCCTTCTCGATGGTCTCCGGGGCGTCGGTCAGCGCCGCAAAGCCCCACCAGCCGCCAAAGGGCACGGCGTAGTTGAACACGCCGTTGGCGTCCGTCGTGACGACCTGCGTGGTCATGTACTCGTTGGGAGCCTCATAGGCCTTGTCCTTGTTGTAGAACTCCACTTCGACCGAAACGCCTGCGGCGGGCTTGCCGTCCACGAGCACCTTGCCGGTGAAGACGTTGCCTACGTAATTGCCGAAGGGCCGGGTCAGGGGCACGATTTCGGCGGCAAGACCGACCGGCTCGCTCCACCCTTCCTCCTCGCCGAAGGACGGCACCACGACTTTGGTCAGGTGCTCGATGAACTTGTCCTCGGCCGGCTCGAAATAGGGTTCGGGCACCACGAAAAACGTGGACACGCCGGGCCGCTTGAACGCGTATTCCGCGGTCCAGGCGGCATGGTCCATGACTTTGGCCGGCTTGAGCGTCGCGGTCAGGTCGGTCTTCTTGCCGCCGTCCACGACGCCGAAGCTCTTCGGCTTGGCCATGTCCATGCCGTTGCCTTCCATGGGGTGGGAGAAGGAAACCGTGATGGCGACACTGGCTTTGTTCTTGTCCGTCACCACGTCCTGGGACGGAATGACCATGCCGAAATGGGCCAGGGCCGGGCCGGCCCACAGGACCGCGGTCAGGGCGAGAGACAGAGTGGAAATGGCGCGGGTCATGAAGCCTCCTTGCGACGCCGCCGGCAGAAGGCGGCGGCAGAATGCGTTTTTACGGCATCGCTAGTCACAACAACAGCTTCTTCGTAACACTCAAAGGCGATCTTTCGCAAGAAACAAAATACGCGCAACAGCAGTCTGAAAAATTTGTCAGAAGGATACGGCGAAGCGCAGGGCGATGTCCGGCAGAGCGCCCAGTCGTAAATCGGCTCCCAGGGAGCAGCCGGCAACGGGACGGAAGGTGACGGAGAGATACGGGGAAACGAGGTTTCGCGGCTCGTAGCCATAGCAGCTGGTCTGGGCGTTAAGGGCCAGGATGGCGGCCAGGGCGTTGCCCGTGGCCCCGGCCGGGTCGATGTGGTGATCGAGGCGCTTGTCCAGACGAAAGGCGGTCAGGGCGAGGCCGGCGTCGAAGGCCACCTTGCCAAGGTCGTAGCCCACTGAGGCCGTGGCCTCGTGGCTCGTCCAGGAGAAAAACGCGTCCCGGGCGGAAGGCGGCGTGGCCGTGCCCGTGGCGGCGCGCACCTCCTCGGCTCCTTCCGGCGCGGCGGCAAGAAAAAGCTCGTAACGCAGGCGCGCGAAAAGCCCCTCAGACCGCCCACGGCGCAGCAGCAACTCGCAGGACGGTCCCCACAGAAACGCCGGCCGCGTGTCCCAGGCTTCGTAATACCCGAGCCCCCGGTTGCGGGCCTCGAAACGTCCCACGGCGACGCCCGCATGAATCCCGGGGGACAGCGCCACGGCGTCCGCGTCCACGAGGCGATAGGCGAGGCTCGCATAGAGCCGGCGCTCGGACCAGTCCCGGGTCCAGCCGGGATGCTGCGCCGTAAACGGCGCTGACGGAGTGAAACTTATTGGCTCGCGCAGATCGGCGAAGCCGAGGGAACGCGCCGTGACGCTCGCCGTGAAGCGGGAGTCGCCCACCTGCGCCGCCGCTGTCGCAGCCGGAAGCACGGTCAGGCACAACACGGCGATCAGGCAGGCGAGACGGCGCGTGTCCATGGGACGGTCCCCGGCTCAGGATCCGGAAGCGTTCCGTGCCGGCCGCGGAGCGCCGCCGGCCAGCTTTTCGGCCGCGGCCTGCCCCGAAGGCGTGAACCGGGCGAACCAGTCGAGGTTTCGCGTCATGAGGTCGCGGATCAGCGCCGGCTCGGTGATGTCGTGGCCGCTGCGGGGATAGGCGGCCAGGCGCGTCGTAACGCCGAGGCGGGAAAGCGCGGTGTAGAGTTCGAGCGACTGCGTGAAGGGCACGCGCTCGTCGGCCACGCCGTGCTGGAACAGCGTGGGCGTCTTGATGGCGGCGGCGTATTTGAGCGGCGAATGGTCGAACAGGACATCGAAGCGCTCGTAGGCTTCGCCGCCGAAATAGAGCGGAATGAAGTCCGGCAGGTCCATGCTGCCGCTTTGGCTCACGAGGTTGGTGATGCCGGCTCCGATGGATGCGGCCTTGAAGCGGTCGGTGTGGCCGATGGCCCAGGCCGTCAGATAGCCGCCGTAGCTCCAGCCCATGACGCCGAGGCGCTCGGGATCCGCGAGCTTGCGGGCGACGAGGGCGTCCAGGCCGCTTTGCAGGTCGGCGAAATCCTTGCCTCCCCAGTCACCGAGGCTCGCCTTGCGAAAATCCGCGCCGTAGCCGTCGGAGCCCCGGACGTTAGGCTGGAAAAGCGCGTAGCCGCGCTCGCCGAAGACCGCCAGGGGATAGTAGTTGAGCGCGCCGAGGTACTGCCGGTCCGCGGCCACGGCCGGACCGCCGTGCAGCTCGACGAGCAGCGGCGGCGGCCCTTCGCCGGGTGCGACCGGATGGGTGTAGAGCCCCTCGATCTCGACCCCGTCCGGGGCGCGCCAGCGCACCACCTCGGTCCTGCCCAGGCGGAAGGCGCGGTACTCCTTGTTGACCTCGGATACGGCCCGGGGAACGAACCGACCGACCGGGCTCACGTAGACTTCGGGCGGCAGGTCGCTGTCCGTGAGCACCAGGGCCAGGGCCTTGCCCGAAGCAGCGAGCGTCGCCTGCGACACGACATGGGGCGTGTCCGACACCGGGCGCGGCGGGCCGCCGTTTACGGGCAGGGCAAGGAGAACAGCGCCGGTACCCGAGGTCTCGCGCACGTAGACGGCGTCGCCGGACGCGGAAAACCCGAGCAGTTCGGGCCGGGCGTTGGGCGTTTGCGCCAGGGCGCGGGGTGCGCCGCCGGCCGCCGGCACGAGCATGACCCGGGCGGCGCTGTAATAAAACCCCGGTGCCTGCGTGGCCACATAGCCCACTGTCGCGCCGTCCGGAGAAAAGCACGGCGTGGTTTCGGAGTCGTCGCTCCCTGCCAGCAGCACGCTTTTGCCCGTGGCCACGTCCACCAGGGCGATGTCGCTTTGGGCGGCGTCCCGGCCGGCCGCACCGCCCGGCACGGCCGCGCCGC
>DQED01000325.1:11473-11721 GCA_003525525.1 Desulfovibrio sp. | reverse complement strand
ATCGAGGCCGCCACCTACATGATGGCCGCGGCCATCACCGACGGCGAACTGCGCCTGGAGCACTGCCCGTTCATGGAGCTCGACGCCGTGGTGTCCAAGCTGCGCGAGATGGGCGTGCAGGTGGAGGCCACCAACGCCGGCGTGCTGGTGCGCCGCCGCGAGCAGCTCGTGGGCGTTGATCTCGCCACCCAGCCCTATCCGGGCTTTCCCACGGACGTGCAGGCGCAGATCATGGCGCTCATGTGCGT
>DQED01000325.1:2061-11351 GCA_003525525.1 Desulfovibrio sp. | reverse complement strand
GCCTCGGACCTGCGGGCCAGCGCTTCGCTCGTGCTCGCGGGCCTCGCCGCCCGGGGCGAGACGCTCATCCAGCGCGTCTACCACCTCGACCGGGGCTACGAGGCCGTGGAGGTCAAGCTGCGCGCCGTCGGCGCGGACATCGAACGCCTCGCCTGAGCCGACCGCCCTGCACCGCCAAGGAGACGGACGTGGCCGCCATCGACCTGAGCGTTTTCGACCTGTTCAAGATCGGCCCCGGGCCGTCGAGCTCCCACACCATCGGACCGATGCTCGCGGGCGGCGACTTCCTTGCCCTGCTGCGCCGCCAGCCGCCGGAAATCCTGGCCGCGGGGACGCGCATCGAGGTCGAACTCTACGGCAGCCTCGCCGCCACGGGTCGGGGCCACGGCACGGACCGGGCCGTGCTGGCCGGGCTGCTCGGCCAGGATCCCAGGCATTGCCCGCCGCAGTTCCTCGATGCGCTGGCACGCGCGCCGGAGCTGGCGCACCCCCTGGACCTCGGCCCGAAAACCATTCCCGTCAGCGCCGCGGACGTGGTCATGGGGCCTGTCGTGTGCGATCTGCCGTGCAGCAACACCCTGGCCCTGCGCCTTCGCGGCGAGGATCCCGACGCCCCGCCGCTGCTCGAGCGCCGCTACGCCTCCATCGGCGGCGGCTTCATCCAGTACGCGGGGCAACAGCTTCCCGAACGCCGCGAGCCGGCCTACCCCTACGCCAGCATGGCCGACATCCGGCGCATCGTGCGCGAAGAGGACATCGGGCTGCACCGGCTCATGCTGGAAAACGAGGCCGCCGTGACCGGCGACCGGCCAAACGAAATCCTGGCCGGCCTCGACGCCGTGCTCGCGGCCATGGACGCCTCGGTGGACGCGGGGCTGGCCGCTTCGGGCGTGCTGCCGGGCCCGCTCGAGCTCAAGCGCAAGGCGGCGCGACTTTTCGCGCGCGGCAACCGCAACCGCCGCCCGCCCCACGACAGCGCGCTCACCAAACTCATGGCCTACGCCTTTGCCGCGGCCGAGGAAAACGCCGCCGGGCACATCGTCGTCACCGCGCCCACCTGCGGCGCGGCGGGCATCGTCCCGGCCACGGCCCGCTTCATGCGCACCGCGCTGGAACTGCCCGAGCATTCCATCCGCGAAGGGCTGCTCGCGGCCGCGGCCGTGGGCTTTCTCGCCAAGCACAACGCCACCATCGCCGGCGCGGAGGGCGGCTGCCAGGCGGAAATCGGCGTAGCCTCGGCCATGGCCGCGGCCATGCTCGCCCATGCCATGGGCTACGGCGTGCGCGTGGTGGAAAACGCGGCGGAAACGGCGCTCGAACACCACCTGGGCATGACCTGCGACCCGGTCGGCGGCTACGTGCAGATTCCCTGCATCGAGCGCAACGCCATGGGCGCGGTCAAGGCCTACGCCGCCTACTGCATCGCCTCGGACGAAATGCCCGCGCACCACAAGGTGGGCCTTGACCAGGCCATCGCCGCCATGCGCGCCACGGGCCTCGACATGAACCGCAAATACAAGGAAACCGCCGAAGGCGGCCTCGCCGTCAGCGTCGTCGCCTGCTGATGGATGACGGAGGAATGGGGAGGAGAAGAAATGCCTCCGGCGGCCNNTCCTGGACCTCCCGAAAGGGGGAAACCCGGAGAGAATGCGGGGCGGAAGGACAGCGAGATTGTTTTTTCAGTGGTGCATCAGGGGGAGAAAGGGCTATAGGGACGGCAAGCGCGTAACAAGGAGGCGTGTATGTCCTTATCGCGAATTTTCCCCGCCGCGGCGCTTGTCGCCGTATTGCTGGGCCTGCCGGGGCAGGCCGCGGCCGTCGGGCTTTTCCAGTGCGTCGATCCGGCCGGGCGGCAAGTCTGCGTCGTGGACAGCGGCACCATGACCGGCTTTTCGCCGTCCGCGTTGTGCAACCGTTCCTGCCCGGCCTGCGCCGGCCGTTGCGACGGGGCGCGCTACTACCCCTCGCGCAGCGGGCATTGGGAGAAGTCCTGGCAGGTCGCGCCCGGCATCACGGGCAACAACATGCTCACGCCCGGCCCCGACATGAACCAGGACGCCCGCACCATCGTGCGGGAAGGACTGGCCACGCCNNGCTCCGACAGCCCCGGCTCCGGGTTCCTATTATCCCGTTCCCGCCCCGACCCCGGGCCAGCCCCTGCCCCCGGGCTATTACTACTACGTGCCGCCTGCCCCCGGCACGCCGACCAACTAGCCTGTCCCCACAAAAAACCGCCTCCCCTCGGGTTCTTCCCGAGGGGAGGCGGCAGCCAACGTTTTTTCTTAAAATGCGGCGCTCGCCGCTGGCGCCCGTTGTCGCGGACCGCGACCAATCGGTCCGACACAACGCCGATCGCCGTTCCCGACCACGCCCCCGCCGAGGGGGTCCGGGGGGNNGGGGGCATCATGCCCCCCGGCCGCCGGAGGCCTCTTCACCTCACCTCAACACATACACGCCTTGGGCGGGGAATCCTCGCGGAAGGGCGACATGCGCCGCAGGGTATCGATGACGCCGGGCAGGGTTTCGAGCACGAGACCGACATCGGCCTCGCTCGTATAGCGCGAGAGGCTGAAGCGGATGGAGCCGTGGGCGAAGGTGAAGGGCACGCCCATGGCACGCAGCACGTGGGAGGGCTCGAGGCTGCCGGAGGTGCAGGCCGAGCCGGAACTGGCGCAGATGCCGAACTGGTCGAGCATGAGCAGGATGGCTTCGCCTTCCACGTACTTGAATGCGATGCTCGCGGTATTGGGCAGCCGGTGTTCGGTATCGCCGTTGACGATGGTGTCCGGGACGCTCGCCAGGATGCCGCTTTCCAGGCGGTCGCGCAGCGCCCGCACGCGCGTATTTTCCGCCGCGATGTTCGCCTTGGCGAGCTTCATGGCCGCAGCCAGCGCGATGATGCCGGCGGTATTTTCCGTGCCGGCGCGGCGGCCCCGCTCCTGGTGGCCGCCGATGAGAAACGGCCGAAACGGGGTGCCCCGGCGCACGTAGAGCACGCCCACGCCCTTGGGCGCGTGGAGCTTGTGGCCGGAGAGCGCCAGCATGTCCACGGGGAGCTTGGACAGGTCGATGTCCACCTTGCCCACGGCCTGGACGGCGTCGGTATGGAAGAGCACGCCGCGGGCCTTGCACAGCGCCGCGATCTCCGGGATGGGGAAGATCGTGCCGGTCTCGTTGTTGGCGTACATGACGGAGACGAGCGCCGTATCCTTGCGGATGGCCCTGGCCAGTTCGTCGAGGTCGAGGCGGCCCTTCTCGTCCACGCCCAGGGAGGTGACCTCGTAGTCCTTTTCTTCCAGATGCCTGGCCAGGCTCAGCACGGCCGGATGCTCCACCCGGGTCGTGACCAGGTGGCGCTTGTCCGGATTGGCGGCCAGGGCGCTTAGGATGGCCGTGTTGTCGGATTCCGAGCCGCAGGAAGTGAAGATGATCTCTTCGGGCGCGCAGCCGAGGACGCCGGCCACGTCGGCGCGGGCTTCCTTGAGCTTGGTGCCCACATGGCCGCCGAAGGAATGCATGCTCGACGGGTTGCCGTACCATTGGCCGAGGTAGGGCAGCATCGCCTCCACCACTTCCGGGGCCACCATGGTGGTGGCGTTGTTGTCGAGATAGACCGGATTCATTTGCCCGCCTCCCTGACCGTGATGTCGGGTTCCACAAGCTCCTGCAACCGCTTCTGCACGAATTCCGTCAGCGTCACGTTGCTGACCGGGCAGCCCTTGCAGGCCCCGCGCAGGGACACGAGCACCGTCTTGCCGTCGATGTCCACGAGTTCGATGTCGCCGCCGTCCTTTTTGAGGTTGGGGCGGATCTCCTCGTCCATGACCCGGGTCACGCGACGCATGCGTTCGAGGTTGGTGAGCGCCTTGGCCGGCGCAGGTTCGGGGGCCGGGGCCTCGGGTACGGCACGGCCGAGTTCGTCGTCGAGAATGGCCTTGAGCTTTTCCAGGCAGTCGCCGCAGCCGCCGCCGGCCTTGGTGAAGTCCGTGACCTCCTCCACGGTGGTCAGGCCGTTTTCACGCACGGCGCGACGGATCTGGCCCTCGTAGACGCCGAAGCACTTGCACACGAGCTCGCCCTCGGGCTCGTGCGCGGGAGCCTTCTCGCCCAGGTAGTCGGCCAGGGCCGCTTCCAGGGCTTCCTGGCCCATGACCGAGCAGTGCATCTTTTCCTTGGGCAGCCCGCCCAGATACTCCGCGATGTCCTTGTTGGTGAGGGCTCTCGCCTCCTCCACGGTCTTGCCCTTGAGCAGTTCCGTGAGCACCGAACTCGAGGCGATGGCCGAGGCGCAGCCGAAGGTCTGGAAGGAGGCGTCCTCGATGACGCCGGCGTCGTTGATCTTGAGGAAGAGTTTGAGCGCGTCGCCGCAGGCCAGCGACCCCACCTCGCCCACGGCATTGGCGTCGGCAAGCTCGCCCACGTTGCGGGGATGCAGAAAATGATCCCTGACCTTGTCGGTGTATTCCCACATGATGGCGTCCTCCATGCGCTTGCCCCGGCATGCCGCCGGCGGCGCGTATCCGTATGTATGCCGCATCCCGGTCCGGGGAAAGGGGGCGTCCCCCTTTTTCGCATCGCCGGACAATTTCATACCATAATGAGAGGATTCCCCATGTCAACCGTCCGCTTTACCCGAAATGCGCCTTGCGCTATGAAGCGCACGAGAAAAAGACGCAGGTTCGCATGCCCGACGCCGCGAGACGCCCGGGCCAACCGGTGTTCGCGCCAGCCACGGTATGGCGGTGCGCAAGCCGCCCCGGGAGAGGCGTCATGCTGCAAAAACTCGGTCTCATCGCCCTGGCCGGCTCGGCCGGCACCCTGGCCCGCTACTGGATGTCCGGCTTCGTCTACGACCACTTCGGCCGCAATTTTCCCTGGGGCACGGCAATGGTCAACATCCTGGGCTGCTTCCTTTTCGGCCTCGTCTGGGAGATGGGAGAAGGCCGCATGCTCATCCGGGCGGAAACGCGGACGATCATCCTGACCGGGTTCATGGGCGCGTTCACCACCTTTTCCACCTTCATCTTCGAAAGCGGCGGCTACCTGGAAGACGGCCGCTACCTCGCGGCCCTGGCCAACGTCGGCTTCCAGACCGTGGTCGGCTTCGGAGCGCTATTCGCCGGGCTGATGCTCGGCCGCATGCTGTAGTCCGGGGGCGCGAGCGCTTCCCGAAAGGAAATCGCCATGGCGGAATTCACCGAGGTCGAACTGTTGCGGATCTATTGCGGCGAATCCGACCGCATCGACGGCCGGCCGGCCCACGAAATGCTCGTGGAGATCGCGCGACGCCACGGCGCGGCCGGGGCCACGGTCCTGCGCGGCGTGCTCGGCTTCGGAGCCGGCAGCCTCGTGCACACGGCCAAGCTGCTGCGCCTGTCCGAGGACCTGCCCATGGTGGTCGAGATCGTGGACCGGCCGGAGCGCATCGAGGCGCTGTTGCCGCGCATCGAGGCCGCGGCCAAGGGCGGACTGCTCACCCGGCAGACGTTGCGCGCCCATTTCCACTGTCCCGTGCGCGTGCATGAAGTCATGGCCGCGGACGTGGCCACCGTGAACCTGGACACCCCGTTGCCCGAAGTCGTGGACCTGCTGCTTGCGCGCGAGGTCAAGGCCGTGCCCGTGCTCGACGCCGACGGCCACGTGGCGGGCATCATCACCGGCGGCGACCTGCTCACGCGCGGGGGCCTCGACGCCCGGCTCTCCCTGCAGCTATCCCTGCCCGAAGACGCCCGCCGGGAAGAGCGCGGCAAACTTTCCGGCCGCACCGCCGCCGACGTCATGACCGCGCCCGTGGCGACCATCGCCCAGAAGGCCGACCTGCGCGAAGCGGCCCGGCTCATGAGCAGGAAAGGGCTCAAGCGTCTGCCGGCCGTGGACGAAGCCGGCGAGCTCGTGGGCATCGTCAGCCGGGCCGACATCCTGCGCTCGGCGGCCTCGCTCGCCCCGGCGGCCCAGGCGCTGCCGCGCTTCACGGCCGGGCTTTTCCAGCTCGCGCGCGACGTGATGTTCACCGACGTGCCCACGGCCGCGCCCGACGCGCCCCTGTCCGAAATCGTGGCGAAGATCGTGGCTTCGCCGCTGCGCCGGGTGGTGGTGACGGACGCCGGCAGGAAGGTGCTCGGCATCGTGGTGGACGGCGACCTGCTTTCGCGCTGCGGCCCCGGGCGCAAGAAAGGCATCCTGCAGGCCCTGTTCGGCCTCGGCGGCGACGCGGGGGGGACGGCCTGCCCCGCGGGCACGGCGGTCGAAGTCATGGAACGCAACGTCAACACCGTGCCCGAGGATGCGGCGCTCATGGACGTGCTGCAAAAAATGCTGTCCTGCCGCTGCAAGCGCCTCGTGGTCGTGGACGACGACTTCCGGCTGCTCGGCATGGTGGACCGCGACGCGGTCCTGCGGGTCATCGCCGGCATTTGAGCGCCGCGCGCCGGGCGATTCCCCTTTGCCAAGGCGGCCGTTTCGCGGTAATCCCCGCCTCGCCGGGCCGCGGCGATTTCTCGCGCCCGATTTCCACCCCATAACCAGCAAGGAGCAACACGCATGGAGCGCACTCTTTCCATCATCAAGCCCGACGCCGTTTCCCGCAACCTGTCCGGGGCCATTCTCAAAATGATCCAGGACGCGGGCCTCAAGGTCGTGGCCACGAAGATGATCCAGCTGTCCAAGGCGCAAGCCGAGGGCTTCTACGCCGTGCACAAGGAACGGCCTTTCTTCGGCAGCCTCGTGGAGTTCATGATCTCCGGCCCCGTGGTCGTTTCCATCCTCGAAGGCGACGACGCCATCGCCCGCTACCGCAAGCTCATGGGCGCGACCAACCCGGCCAACGCCGAGGAAGGCACCATCCGCAAGACCTACGCCCTGGACATCGAAAAGAACTCCGTCCACGGCTCCGACGCCCCGGAAACCGCCGCCTTCGAGACGTCCTACTTCTTCAGCGCCCTGGAAATGGTGGGTTAGGGCCATGGCCGCCGTCATCGGTTTTCTCGGCGCGGGGAACATGGGCGCGGCCATCATCGGCGGCCTCGCCGCCGTTCCCGGCGTCTCGGCCCTGGCCTACGACGTGGACGCGGCCAAGACCGACGCCCTGGCCGCGAAGGGACTGGCGCAAAAGGCCGCGTCGCCCGAGGCCCTGGCGGCGGGCAGCGACTACATCGTCCTTTGCGTCAAGCCGCAGTACCTGACCGGGGCCATGCAGGCCCTCGTCCTGGCGCTGCGCCCGGAAACCACGGTGTGCTCCATCGTCGCCGGCGTGACCGTAGCGCGGCTCAAGGAGCTCACCGGCGGGCGCTGTCCGGTGGTGCGCATCATGCCCAACACCCCGGCGCTGGTCGGCGCGGGCCAGTTCGCCCTGTGCCTGGACGACCCGGCGCTCGCCGCCGGGCAGAAGGCCTTCGTCGGGGAGCTCTTCGCCAAGCTCGGACATACCTACGTCCTGGAAGAGAAATTCTTCGACGCCTTCACGGGCCTTGCCGGCTCCGGCCCGGCCTACGTGCTCCACTTCATGGAAGCGCTCATCGAATCCGGCGTGTACATGGGATTTCCCCGCGACAAGGCCACGGACATCGTCATCGGGCTGTTCGCGGGCACGGCCAAGCTCGCGGCCGAATCCGGCCTGCACCCGAGCGTGCTGCGCGAAATGGTGACGTCCCCTGCCGGGACCACCATCGAAGGGCTCATGCACCTTGACCGCATGGCTGTGCGCGCGGCCATCGTCGACGCGGCCGTGGCCTCGCGGGACCGTTCCCGGGAACTCGGCTGAGCGCAGGCGATATGCACGTAAAAAGCCCCGCCGCGGATGCGCGACGGGGCTTTTTTTATGCGTTTGCGGCAGCGGCTAGGCGGGTTTGACCACATTCGTGGCCTTGGGACCCCGTTCGCCCTGAATGATGTCGAACTGGACGGTTTCCCCCTCGCGCAGGGTGCGGAAGCCTTCCCCTTCGATGGACGAATAATGGACGAAAACGTCGTCCTCGCCGTCGCGCGTGATGAAGCCATAGCCCTTCTTGTCGCTGAACCACTTCACAGTGCCTTCGAATCCCATACTTCTGCCCTCCTGAAAAAATCGTACTTTATTGCTTAACACCGTCTCCTTGAAAACGTCAATAGAAAAACATCTTTTGTTTGCTGTCATTCCCGAAAGTCCGGAGCACGACATCGACAGAGAATGCAACAAACCTCATTGATCGAATCAACTTTGCAAGGCCAAGCCGGTTAATACAATAATTGTCATCGCAACAATCAGGCCGGCCAACAACACCAGACACCCGAGACGCGCATAACGGGCGGCATTCCAGCGCTGCGCCACCGGTCCCATGGAGGGTTTGCGGACACGGACGCCGAAATACACGGCCTCTCCGCCCATGCCCGCGCCGCACAACCAGGCCGCCGCAGCCATGGGCCAGCCGGCATTGGGGCTGGCGCTCTTTTTCGCATCCCGCCGCACGGCGGCAAAAGCGACGTCCTTGCCAAAGCCGCAGAGCCGGGCCGCAAGCCACATCGCCGCGACGGTCAGCCGGGCCGGCAGCCAGGCCAGCACATCGTCGGCCCGGGCCGCGAAATTGCCGAGCCGCGCGTAACGCGGCGTGCGGTAGCCCCACATGGAATCCGCGGTGCTCACGGCCTTGTAGGCCCAAAGCCCGGCCGGCCCGCCAAGGGCCAGCCAGAAAAGCGGCGCGACAAACGCGTCGTTGGCATTTTCCGCCACGGACTCGGCCAGGGCGCGCCACAGCCCGTCGGCGTCCAGCACGGACGTGTCGCGGCTGACCAGCCCCGCCACCACGGCGCGCGCGGCTTCGATATCGTTCTTTTCCAAAAATCGTGCCGCCCGGCGTCCCTCGCGCAGGAGTTGGCCCAATGCCAAGCCGGTCCAGGCGAAATACAAGCCGAAAACCCAGCCCGCCGCCGGCAGGCGCGTCAACAACAGGACAACTCCGGCGCTTGCCGCCGTCACAGCGATGACGCAGACCGCGCCAAACGCGCGGCCCCGCAAACCGAGCCTGTCCGCCAGCCGGTCGCAGCCGGCATAGGCCGCGCCGATGGCCCGCACGGGATGCGGCAGCCGCGGCGGATCGCCGAGCAGCAGGTCCAAGGCGACGGCCAGGGCGAGAAGGAGGGGAGGAGCGAGCGTGAAAGGAGTCAAGGGAAAGCCTCCGGCGGCCAAAGNNGCTGCCGCCCTCTGGACTCCCTTAAGGGTTCAGTGCGTTATGATTTCGCCCGCAGGTCCATTTTCAGGAGATTCGAATCGAAAGGAGTCCACGAAAAATTGACAATCCCCCCTTTCGGGGTGGTCC
>DQED01000325.1:0-2033 GCA_003525525.1 Desulfovibrio sp. | reverse complement strand
CGGAGGCATTCTTCCCTCTTCCTTCTTCGCTCCCTGCCCTACCCCGCTCCCGGCGGTTGGCGCAGTTTTTTGGCGTAGCGGTCGAGTTCGCTCAGTACGCAGCCGCAGTACGGCTGGCGGTAGATTTCCCACTGGCGCGACAGGGCCACGCCCTCGTCCCAGTGGACGCGGAAGTCCTGGTAGTGGAAGGGGATGCCATGGGCCGCGGCCCGGGCTTCGCCGAGTGAAGCAAGCAGGGCGTGGTCCTGGTATTTGCTGTAGAGCAGCGACGAGGTGAAGGCGTCGCAGCCGAGCGCGGCCGCCGCGGCCGCGGCCCGGTCCAGGCGTTCCTCCCAACACGGGGCGCAGCGCCCGGTCGGATCGGCCAGGGAGCGGCGCATGTGCGGCAGCGGATCGTAGGCGTCGAAGCGCACTTCCACGTCCAGGATGCCGCCCACCTTGGCCGCGCCTTCGCGCCGCCGGACGTATTCCATGGCCGGCTGGATATTGGGGTTGAAAAACAACCCGACAACCGTGCAGCCGGCGTCCTTGAGGCGCAGGATGGGCGCGATGGCGCAGGGACCGCAGCAGATATGCAGCAGAATCCGTTTGCCCATGGCGTATCACAAGGGGGCGATGACGATCGTTTTCTTGAATTCCTCTTCCATGGCCGAAAGTCGCGACCGCTTGTGGTTGAGCAGGTACAGGGCCAGCTCCTCGTTCACCTTGGCCGTGACGGTCTCCTGGCCGGAATCCTTGCGCATCTGGCGGTAGATGTCCTTGAGCACGGTAAGCGCCTGCCATTCGTGGTTGCGGCGCTGTCCCGACCCCCGGCAGAAGGGGCAGGGCTCGGAGGTGATGGAAAGCGCGGAGGAGCCCAGGCGCTGGCGCACGATTTCGAGCAGCCCGAAGCGCGAGATGCGGCCCACGTCCGTGCGCGCCCGGTCGTTTTTAAACGCCGCGCGCAATGTCTTTTCCACCTCGGCCACGTGCTTGCGGTCCTTCATCTCGATGAAGTCGATGACCACCTGGCCGCCGATGTCGCGCAGGCGCAGCTGGCGCGCCGCTTCCTCGGCCGCCTCGACGTTGGTCTTGAGCGCCATTTCACGGAAATTCGATTCGCCGCCGATCTTGCCGGAGTTGATGTCCACGGCGGTCAGGGCCTCGGCGTGGTCGAAGACCAGCACGCCACCGCTCGGCAGGGTCACTTCGCGACCGTAGAGCTGCTCGATCTGTTTGCGCAGGTTGAAGCGGTCCCAAAGAGGCACATCCATATCCGAGTGCTGTTTGACGATGCCGGGACGGCGCGGATAGACCAGCGCGGCCATCTCGGCCACGCGGTCGGCCGTTTCGGGCTCGTCCACCCAGATTTCGCCCACTTCGTCGGTGAGGTAGTCGCGCACGGCCCGGGAGGAGAGGTCGAGCTCCTGGTAGATCAGGCTCGGGTTGTCGGCCGTGGTGCCGCGCTGGCGGACTTCCTTCCACAGGCGCTTGAGGTAGGAGAGGTCGCGCTCGAGGGATGTCTTGGACTGGGACAGGGCGGCGGTGCGCACGATGATGCCGAGGCCCTCGTCGAGCTTGAGCCCGGAGATGGCCTCCTTGAGGCGTTTGCGCTCGCTCTCGTCCTCGATCTTGCGCGACACGCCGCGTTGCTCGCGGCCCGGGGTGAGCACGAAATAGCGGCCCGGCAGGGACAGATAGGTGGTCAGGAACGCGCCCTTGTGGCCCGTGGGCTCCTTGACGACCTGGACGAGCAGTTCCTGGCCCTTTTTGAGCGCCTTCTGGATGGGCGGATACTTGGGGCGGCGCTCGCCGGCGTGGACGACCTGGTAGTATTCGGGATGGACCTCGTCGATCTGCAAAAAGCCGTTGCGCTCCGCGCCGTAATTGATGAACGCGGCCTGGAGGGCGGGATCGATGTTATGGATCTTGCCCTTGTAGATATGGCCCCGCGTCTTGGCCTGGTGGACCATCTCCACGTAGTATTCGATCAGCATGCCGTCTTCGGCCACGGCCACTTCGACCTGCTCTCCGGGCAGCACGCTGATGAACAT
>DQED01000317.1 GCA_003525525.1 Desulfovibrio sp. | reverse complement strand
TTAATCGCCCGTCGAAGAATGTATGTGGACCGGCCTGTTTTGGCAAGACTTTTTTGAGGCAAACGGGTAAAAAGATGCCCGTTGGCCCGAACGGCAAACGTAACCAACCAGAGTAAAAGGGAAAAATACAGATGCGACTGCTCGTGACCGGCGGATGCGGCTTCATCGGCTCCAACTTCATCCGCGACATGCTGGCCCGCCACGACGACCTGACCATCGTCAACCTCGACGCCCTGACCTATGCCGGCAACCGCCAGAGCCTGGCCGACGTCGAAGCCGCCTATGCCGGCCGCTACGTCTTCGTCCGGGGCGACATCGGCAACGCCGAACTGGCGCATTACCTGTTCGCCGCCCATGGCATCGAGGCCGTGGTCAACTTCGCGGCCGAAACCCACGTGGACCGCTCCATCAGCGATGCCGCGCCGTTCGTCGCCACCAACGTGGCCGGCACGCAGAGCCTGCTCGACGCGGCCCGCACCGGCGGCGTGCGCCGTTTCGTCCACGTCTCCACCGACGAGGTCTACGGCACGCTCGGACCGGAGGGAAAATTCCGCGAGGACACGCCGCTGGCCCCCAACAGCCCCTACTCGGCCAGCAAGGCCGGGGCGGACATGCTCGTGCGCGCCGCCTTCGAAACCTACGGCTACGACACGGTCATCACCCGCTGCTCCAACAACTACGGCCCCTACCAGTTCCCGGAAAAGCTCATCCCGCTCATGTTCTCCCGGGCCACGGCCGACGAGCCCCTGCCCGTCTACGGCGACGGCATGAACGTGCGCGACTGGATCTTCGTCACGGACCACTGCCGCGGCGTGGAATTGGCCCTGCTCAAGGGCAAGGCCGGCGAGATCTACAACTTCGGCGGCGACGCGGAAAAGCCCAACATCGAAGTCGTGCGCACCCTCCTTAGCGCGCTCGGCAAGCCCGAAAGCCTCATCCGCTTCGTGACCGACCGCCCCGGCCACGACCGCCGCTACGCCATGGACTTCACCAAGGCCGCCCGCGAACTGGGCTTCGCCCCGGCCTACGACTTCGCGCGCGGCATCGCCGAAACCGTGCAGTGGTACCGCGACAACGGCGCATGGCTCGAGAGCGTCAAATCCGGGGCCTACCGCCAGTTCATGGACAGCTGGTACGGAGCAAGGGCGTGAGTGCCGCCAGCGCCGAAAAAGGCCGCGCCATCGTGCTTGGCGGCAAGACCGGGCTGCTCGGCCGCCCGCTTTGCGCCGCCCTCCTCGCTTCGGGATTCGCGGTTTCGCCCACCACGCGCAGCGAGCTCGACCCCTTCGACGCGGACGCCGTGGCGCGCGCCATCGAGGCTTTCGACGCCACGCACCTGTTCAACACCGTGGCCTACACCGCCGTGGACGCGGCCGAGGACGACGCGGACGCGGCCTACCGCCTCAACCGCGACCTGCCCGGGCTGCTCGCCCGGACCTGCGACGCGGCCAAGGTCATGTTCGTGCACTACAGCACGGATTTCGTCTTCGGCGGCGACGCGGACAAGCCGTACAGGGAAGAAGACCCGACCGACCCGCGCTCGGTCTACGGCGCGAGCAAGCTGGCCGGGGAAAAGGCCATCCTGGAGGCCGGGGCGCTCAAGTACCAGATTCTGCGCACGGCCTGGCTGTTCGGGCCGGGAAAGAAGAACTTCGTGGACACCATCCTGAACCTCGCCCGGACCCGGGAGGAACTCAAGGTGGTGTCCGACCAGGTCGGCTCGCCCACCTGCACCCTGGACCTGGCCGGCTGGTCGGCGGACCTGGCCGCGACCGGAAAGACCGGCGTCTTCCACGCCGTGGGCTCGGGGCATGCCAGCTGGTGCGAACTGGCCGCAGAAGCCGTGATCGCGGCCGGCATCCACTGCAGGGTGCTGCCCATCCCCTCCTCGGCGTATCCGCAAAAAGCCTGGCGGCCGCGCTATTCGGCGCTGTCGAACGCCAAGCTGGCCGAGGCCATCGGCCGCACGCCCAGGCCCTGGGTGCAGAGTCTTCGGGAATATGTCTATTCGCAGGCGCAGGCGCACACGAGCGACTGATCGGGATTAGCGGGCAGGGCGAAGCAGAAGGCGGCGCCCTGCCCGGGCTCGCTTTCCACCCAGATGCGCCCGCCATGGGCCACGGCGATGCCTTCGGCGATGGCAAGCCCGAGACCCAGGCTTTTTTCGCCGGCGGTGGGCCGGGCGGAGAGGCGTTCGAAGGGCTTGAAAAGGCGCATGCGCTCTTCGGGCAGGATACCCGGTCCCTGGTCGCGCACCCGAACCACGGCCTCGTTGCCGAGCAGGCGCAGATCCACCCGGACCTTCGAGCGCGGCGGCGAAAACTTCACGGCGTTGGAAAGCAGGTTGTCGAGGAGCCTCGCGAGCAGGTCGGGGTCGAAGGCCATGGGCGGCGTCTGCGCCACCTCCGTCGCGATGGTGATGCCCTTGCCCGAGGCCGTGGCCTCGGCCAGACGCACCCGCTCCATGACGATGCCGTCGAGGCAGGCGATGGTCAGCGCCGGTTCCAGGCGGCCCGTTTCCAGGCGCGTGAGATCCTGCATGTTGGAGGCCAGCGAGCACAGCCGCCGGCCGGCCTGGCTGA
Source organism: Desulfovibrio sp. (assembly GCA_003525525.1). GTDB lineage: Bacteria > Desulfobacterota > Desulfovibrionia > Desulfovibrionales > Desulfovibrionaceae > Solidesulfovibrio. Next base: position 5,882 of record DQED01000317.1, on the reverse strand, counting down.
TGACCGCCGCCATCTCCCGCACCTCGCCGCCGACATGGCCGCAGATGCCGTCGAGGATCAGGTTGGCCGCACCCACGATGCCGCCGGCCGGGCTCTTGAGGTCGTGGGCCAGCATGGACAGAAACATGCGGCGCAGCCTTTCCAGGCGCTTGATCTCGAGCATGCGCTCCACGGCCTCGACGCCGTGCAGCACGCGGCAATAGAGTTCCTCGCGCTCGAAGGGCTTGTGCAGGTAATCGTCGCCGCCATTTTTGAGAAATTCCGCGGAAATGGATCGGGGGGCCTTGCCCGAGATGCCGATGAGGCAGACTTCGCGGTTGCGAAATCGCCGTCGGATGGCCCGCGTCAACTCCACGCCGTTGATGCCCGGCATGTCGTAGTCCATGATGACGGCGGCGATGTCCGGGCGCTGTTCGAGGATGCGCAGGGCCATGTCCGCGCCGGCTGCGGTGTGGACGCGGAACTGGTAGCGCCGCAGCAGGCCGCGCAAATGGCGGCGCATGAAGGCGGAGTCCTCCACGACCAGAATGCGGCAGTGGCGGTTTTTGAGCAGCCGGCAGGCGAACTGCGCCACCCGCTCCGTTTCTTCCGGATCGGCCACCACAAAGTCGATGGCGTCGAGGGCTTCGGCCTGCTCGCGCAGTTGCGGCGTGTAGAGGCTGCCGGCCGCCAGCCAGGGAACCTTCGCGGTGGCGGCCGCCGCGGCCAGACACGACACCACTTCGCCCGGCAGATCCATGTCCACCACGCACAACGCGCCGTCGGTCCCGGAGGCGCCGGCCAGAAGCGTCATGACGGCTTCGGGGTCGCCGGAACGGACGGCGCCGGGAAGGGGAGAACCGCCGCACTGCCGGACGAGTGCGGCAGCCAGGGCGGCATTGTCCGAAGCAAGGATGATGCGCGGGTCAGACATGGCGATACGACGTCTCCCCTCTGGGATGGCTGTCAAATAACAGAGCAGGCCAGCCGTGGCAATGCTCAAACCGCGCTCTTGCCGACGTGGCGAGGACTTGCGGCAAGCTCTTTCCACCGCTAGGATGCCGCCATGGTTTCCGTGGTCATGCCGGTCAGGAACGCCGCCGCCACACTCCCCGCCGCCCTGGAAAGCCTTTTCGCCCAGACCGCGCCCGACTTCGAAATCGTGGCCGTCGACGACGGCTCCGACGACGGCGGCGCGACCCGGGCCGTTCTCGAAGGGTACGCCGCCCGGGATGCGCGGCTGCGCGTCCTCGCCCGGGACCGCGGCGGCATCGTGGCTGCCTTAAACGCCGGCATCGCCGCCGCGCGCGGGCGCTACATCGCGCGCATGGACGCGGACGACGTCTGCCGGCCCGAGCGTCTGGCGCGGCAGGCCGCCTCCCTCGACGCCCATCCCGAAATCGGGCTGGTCTCCTGCCTGGCCGCCTTTGGCGGCGATCCCGGCAAGGCCCGGGGCTACTGCGCCCATCTCGACTGGGCCAACAGCCTGCGCGACCCCGAAGCGATACGCTTCGGCATCTTCCGGGAATCGCCCCTGCCCCATCCCTCGGTGATGTTTCGGGCCGAACTGCCGGGCCGCCACGGTGGTTACCGCCAGGGCCCTTTCCCCGAGGACTACGAGCTTTGGCTGCGCTGGCTCGACGCCGGCGTGGCCATGGCCAAGGTGCCCGAGCCCCTGCTCGTCTGGAACGATCCGCCGGGACGGCTTTCACGCACCGACGCGCGCTACGACACGGAAGCCTTTTTCCGGGTCAAGGCCGGTTACCTGGCCCGGCTGCTCGAGCGCATCAACCCCCACCATCCGAACGTCCTCGTGGCCGGGGCAGGCCGCATCACGCGCCGCCGCGCCGAACACCTGCTCGACCACGGCGTCGCCATCACCGCCTGGCTCGACATCGACCCGCGCAAGGTGCACTGCGTTGTCGGCGGCCGGCCGGTGCTGCCCCTGACCGATACGCCGCCGCCGAGCGACTGCTTCGTCCTGCCCTACGTGTCCAGCCGCGGCGCCGTGGAATCCCTATCCGCCTTTCTGGAGCGCCGCGGATTCAGACTGGGACGATCTTATTTGTCCGCCGCTTGAACAGCTCCTTTTCATGTAAGCCACGCTTGCCATAACTACCGCAACGCTATATTTTATCGAACCTTGGACAATGTCCAATCCCGCTGAAGCCCCGGAGCAACCATGAAATGGCCACGACTGCAGAGTTTGCAGGTACGCATTACACTGCTAGTCCTTCTGGCATTGACTCCGGCCATCATTCTCCACATCGTCTCCGCCATGGAAAAACGCGCCATGGCCCTTACGACCGCAGCGGACAACCTGCGCATCGTAACGGAACTGGCAGCAACGAATATAGGCAAACTCTTACAGTCCTCAGGGGAAATGCTCTCCGGCCTGGTCCTGCTGCCGGAAATACGATCGATGCAGCCGGAAGCGGCGCGCACGCTCCTCGCCAAGGCCAAGGAGGTCTTCCCCGGCATCGCCAGCATCGCGCTGCTCGATCCGCAGGGAAACGTCGTGGCTTCGACGCTGCCCGATACCCCGGGCGCCAACTACGCCGACCGTCCCTGGGTGCGCGCGGCGAAGGCCGGCAGTCCTCTCGGCATCGGCGCGTTCGCCAAGGGAAAACGCACCGGGTTGCCGGGCATCGCCCTGGCGAGCCCGGTGCGGGGGGATTCCGGGGAGATCCTCGGCGTATGCACCATCGCCCTGCGCCTGCCCGTGCTCATGCACGTCATGGCCGACGCGCACATGCCGCGGCAAAGCCAGACCGATTTGTTCGACGACACGGGCCTCGTCCTGGCCAACTGGCCGGAAAACCCACAGCGGATCGGCCAGCCCTTGCCGAACGCCATCCAGATCCTGGCCGAACACGAACGCGCGCCCCAGGCGACCGTAACAGGCCCGGGACCGGACGGCTCCCCGTTTTTTTCCTCCATGGCCGACGTGCAGTTCGGCGGGGAGAAACCGCTGCACCTGCGCGTGGGGCAGCCCAAAGCCTTGGCGGAAGCCCCCTTGGCCGCCTTGCTGTTCCAGGACATGGTGATTTTCGCCGTAACCTTGGCCCTGGCGCTTTTCGCTGCCCGCCTGTTCGGCCGGACGTTTCTGCTGCTGCCGGCAGGCAAGCTCGCCCGCATGGCCAAGGCCATGGCCGTGGGCGACCTCGACCGCCGTTGCGACATGGGCGGCGGGCACGGAGAACTCTCCGACCTCGGCGCGGCCCTGGACACCATGGCCGAGACCCTGCGTGAGCGCATCCGCTTTACGCAGGAAATCATCGACGCCATTCCCGCGCCGCTGTTCTACAAGGACCTCGAAGGGCGCATCGTCGGCGTCAACAAGACCTACGAAACGGACATCCGCCCCCTGGCCCTCGTCAAGGGGAAGACATCCCGCGAGATCGATGCGCCGGAGATGGCCGCCCGCTGCGAGGCGACCGACAGGGAAGTTCTTCATTCCCCGTCACGCTCCGTCCAGTTCGAAACCACGCTCCGGCTCATCGACGGCCTTGACCATGAGTTCCTGATCTTCAAATCGGCGTATTACAGCGCCGCGGGAGCGCCGGCCGGCATCGTCGGCGTGTGCCTGGACATCACCACCCGCAACCGGTCCGAGAAAGCCCTGGCCGCCTCGGAAATGCGCTACAGGTCGCTTGTGACCTCCATGCGCGACGGCTTCGCCGTGATCGACCGCAAGGACCGCATCGTCGAAACGAACCCGGCCTTTCGCGAAATGCTCGGCTACACCGAGGCGGAACTCGCCGGCATGACCTACAGGGACATCACGCCCCCCGAGTGGCACGAACAAGAGGAGGCGATCCTGCGCGACGTCGTGGACGCCCACGGGTTCTCTCCGATTTTCGAAAAGGAATACCGGCGCAAGGACGGGACGCCTCTGTCCGTGGCCATACGCGTGCACCGCTATCCGGGCGCGCCGGAGGACGAGCGGCGCTATTTCGCCGTGGCGCGCGACGTCACCGCGACCAAGGCCATCGAGGCCGACCTGCGCCTGGCCAAGGAGGAGGCGGAAAGAGCCAACCGGGCCAAAAGCGACTTCCTGGCCAAGATGAGCCACGACATCCGCACGCCGCTCAATGCCGTCATCGGCATGACCGACCTGACGCTCGGCAGCGAACTGGCCCCGGCACAGCGCGACGCCCTGGAAACCGCCCGGGAGTCCGCCGGCATCCTGCTCGACCTGATAAGCGACATCCTCGACATCTCGAAAATCGAGGCACGCAAGCTGGAACTGGCAAGCGAGCCCTTCGACCTGCGCCGCACCCTGGCCGCCACCGTGCGCGCCATGCGCCCCCAGGCCGCACGCAAGGGCCTTGCCCTGCACCTTGCCGTCGCGCCGGACGTCCCCCGCTTCGTGCGCGGCGACCAGATCCGGCTGCGCCAGATCCTCGTCAACCTCGTCGGCAACGCCGTCAAATTCACGCAAGCCGGCGGCGTGTCCGTCTCGCTCCGGCGTCTCGCCGCCGCAACGGCGGAAAACGCCGCGCAACTCGCCTTCGCCGTGGCGGACACCGGCATCGGCATCGCACCAGCACGCCTGGGCCGCATTTTCGACATGTTCACCCAGGCCGACGCCACGGTCTCCAGGCGCTACGGCGGCACGGGCCTGGGACTGGCCATCTGCCGGGAACTGGCGCGCCTCATGGGCGGCAACATCGCGGCGGAAAGCGCGCCGGGGCGCGGCAGCACCTTCCGCTTCACCCTTCCCCTGCCCGAAGCGCAGCCCGTAGCGCACGGCGCGGAACCCCCGGCCGCAGCCGGATTGATTCTCCCAGCGGAGACGCCCCTGCGCATCCTCCTGGCCGAAGACAACCCGGTCAACGTCAAGGTGGCCGCCACCTACCTCGGCCGTCGCGGGCACACCTTCGTCGTGGCCCAAAACGGCCGGGAGGCCCTGGACCTTCTTGCCCGCCAGCCCTTCGACGTCATCTTCATGGATCTGGAAATGCCCGAATGCGACGGGTTCGAAGCCACCCGCCGGCTGCGGGCCGGCGAGGCCGGGCCCATGAACCGTTCCCGCCCGGTCATCGCCATGACCGCCCATGCCCTAAGCGGCGTGCGCCAGCGCTGCCTGGAGGCCGGCATGACCGACTACCTGGCCAAGCCGCTCGATTTCCAGGCCCTGGGCGTCCTGCTCGGCGGCATCGCAGTCTCGGGCAAGCCCGAAACGGCGGACGCGGCGCAGGATGCCGTCCCGGACCTGGATACGGCGGCCGCATTGCAGCGTCTGGGCGGCGACACGGAACTGCTGCGGGAACTGGAGTCGGATTTCCTGCGCCAGTATCCGCAAAAGCTGCGCCGCATCATCCTTTGCCGCGACAGCGAAAACTGGGACGAGGCGGCGCTTGCCGCGCATTCCCTCAAGAACATCGTCGGCGCGATCGGAGCCGAGGCCGCAAGACGCCTTGCCGGCGACCTGGAGGAAAGCCTGCGCCGCAGCGACAGCGATACGGCCGAGCGGCTTTTCGGCACCATCAAGGAAAGCCTGCGCCGCGCAGAAGCGGCTCTCGGCGACAGGGCGGCGTCCCAACCAGACGCGAACGCACCCTAGGCCGGCCGCTGCCGGCGCGCGGTCAGGCCAGCTGCGCGAAGAGGAAAAAAAGCCCCGCGCCCAGGAACATGGCCGCCGGCAGGGTGAAGATCCAGGCCATGGCGATGGAGCGCAGCGTGCGCATCTGCAGCCCGCTCTTCCCGGCGGCCATGGCGCCGGCCACGCCCGAAGACAGCACGTGCGTGGTGGAAACCGGCAGGCCCAGGCCGTCGGCCAGGCCGATGGTGGCCATGGCCACCACCTGCGCCGCGGCCCCCTGGGAATAGGACAGCTTGGTCTTGCCGATCTTTTCGCCGATGGTCACGACGATGCGCTTCCAGCCGACCATGGTGCC
>DQED01000195.1 GCA_003525525.1 Desulfovibrio sp. | reverse complement strand
TCGGCCCGGTAGAGGCGGTCGAAGATGCGCGGGATGTCGTCGGCGACGATCCCCTCGCCGGAGTCGGCCACGCGCACCGCCACGGCCCCGCCCGCGCGCCAGGCCGAAACGTCCACCCGGCCGCCGGCCGGCGTGTATTTGACGGCGTTGTCGAGCAGGTTGCCGAGCACCTGGCGCATGCGGTCGGCGTCGGCCGTCACCGGCAGCCGGTCCATGGGGGCCACGGCGAGCAGCACGCCCTTTTCCTCGGCCACATACTGGTAGATTTCCACCATCTCGGCAATGAGCGCCGCCATGTCCGTCCGGCCCAGATGCAGGCGCATGGCCCCGGTTTCGGCTTCGGAGATGTCCATGAGGATGCCGAGCATGGAGACTATGCGCCGCGTTTCCTCGGCGCAGTCGAGCAAGGCTTCGCGCAGGGCCTCGGGGTCGCTTTTCGTGGACGCGGCCATCTCCACGGCGGCCAGGGTGCGGGTGGCCGGGGTGCGCAGGTCGTGGGCCACGTTGTCGAGGGCCTCGCGCATGCCGCTGATGAGGCTCTTGATCTTGTCGAGCATGGCGTTGAACAGCCGGGCCAGCTCGTTGAGTTCGTCGTCGGCCCCCTCGTCCGGCACCCGGGCGTCCATGCGGCCGGTGTCGATGGCCCGCACGGTGTCGATGAGCCCCTGGATGGGCTTGAGCGTGCGCCGGGCGAGCAGGAAGCCCGCGGTCAGCCCGACCAGGGCGACCAGGGCCATGATGCCGGCGAAAATGATCCGGAACTGGCGCAGCAGCCGTTCGCGGTCGCTGGCGTCCTTGCCCATGTACACCATGCCGCCGTCGGGCAGGCTGCGACAGGCCAGTTCGATGAGGCCCTTGCCCTCCGGTTGGGGCAGAAACGTCCACTGGATGCCCGGGCCCAGGTCGCGGGGCAGGTCGTTTGGCAGGGGCGCGGCGTCGCTGGGGGAGATCTGGGTCAGGGGCTGGCCGTCCGGGGCATCCAGGCGCAGGTAGTATTCGTCGGAATCGAAATCCTCGCGCTCCATGCGGATGAACTCGACCAGGGCCGGCAAGCCGCGTTTGAGCGCGATGGAGGCGTATTCGCGCACCTTCTGCGCCATGGCCAGACGGTCGCCTTCGCGCACGGCGTCGGAGAGCAGCGAATAGGCCAGAAGGAACAGGATCAGGGCGCTCGAGATGAAGATGAGGGAATACTGCGCGGTCAGCCGGAAGATGGTCGAGCGGAAAAAAGCCCTACTCTTTAAGGACATACCCGACCCCGCGCAGGGTATGCAGCATCTTTTTCTCCCAGTCCCGGTCGATCTTGTTGCGCAGCCGGCACACCAGCACGTCCACCAGGTTGGTCTGGGGATCGAAGTGGTAGTCCCAGACGTGCTCCATGATCATCGTCTTGGAAAGCACCTTGCCGGGATTGCGCATGAAATACTCGAGCAGCGCGAATTCCCGCGGCTGAAGCTGCACCGCGGTCTCGCCCCGGCGGACCTCGCGGGTGAGCAGGTTCATGGACAGCTCGCCCACGGTCAGGCGCGTGGGTTCGGACACGCTCGACGAGCGGCGGATGAGCGCCTGGACCCGGGCCAGCAGTTCCGAAAAGGAGAAAGGCTTGGACAGGTAGTCGTCGCTGCCGGTCTCGAGGCCGCGCACCCTGTCCTCCACCGACCGCTTGGCCGAGAGGATGATGATGGGCGTGTTGATGCCGCGACGGCGCAGTTCCTCGATGACCTTGAGCCCGTCGAGCCCGGGCAGCATGACGTCGATGACCGCCACGGCGTAGGGCTCCGTGGAGGCCAGGTGCAGGCCGTCCACGCCGTTGGCGGCGTGGTCCACGGCGAAGCCGCTTTGCCGCAGGCCGCCGATGATGAAAGAGGCGATTTTCTCGTCGTCCTCGACGAGCAGAATCCGCATGGGCCGTGTTTCCTTTCGTCGGTCGCCATCGGGGCGGCGGCCTGACGAGTCGGGCTTTTGGTGCGCGGTGTACATGCAACGCCTCATAAAGGCCAGGGGGCCGGGGCGCTACGGATTTTCCCTGTTTTTCATATCTGTCATCGACTGGCAAGGTTGTTGTAACAGCCCGGAATCGCGAGGCTTTGGTATTTCAAGTCTGTAATGGGAGGGTAAGAGGCCGGAAAGGGGGGCGGGAATAGACCCATTACGTCGGCCCGGGGGAAAGCATCCGGCCGGCGACCGGGGAACGGTCCGTGGGGAACGGGCCCTGTCGGCCGGACACTGGCCAGGACCAAATTACCGCTCAAGGAGCCCATATCATGAAAAAGATCGTCGTCTTCACCGTTATTTCCTGCCTGCTCGCCACCTCCATGGCTTTCGCCGGCACCAAGAAGAAAAAGAAAAAGACCACCAAGGCCGACAGCTACTCGGTCGTCGAGATCTTGAAGGCCAAGAAGAAGAACAAGAAGGCCGCTCCGGCCCAGTAGCATCGTGCGGACATCCGCGTCCTTTGCGAAGGGCCGGGGTTTCCCCGGCCCTTCGTCGTTTCGGGCCGGGCGCAGGGGACCGACGAACTCGGCGCCGGCGGCGATGACGAGGACGCCTTTTGGGGGGCGGGAACGCGGGGCCGTGGCTTGACTTGGGGCCGGGCATCGGCAAGGATGCGTGTAAAGGCGCCTTTTGCCGCCGCAACGCCTCGTTCGGAGAACCCCCCATGCGCGTCGCAGACCTCATGACCAGCCAGTTGCGCTGCCTGCGCGAAACGGACAGCCTGGCCGACGCCATGGCCGCCATGCAGGAGCTTTTCATCCGCCACATCCCGATCGTGGACGAAGCGGGCGGGCTCGTGGGCATCGTCACCCAGCGCGACCTCCTTTCCCTGGAGCACAAAAAGGATCCGGTCACGCCGCTTCGCGACGTGATGCGCACGGACGTGGTCACGGTGACGCCGGACACGCCGCTTCGCACGGCGGCCGAAACCATGATCTACAACAAGTACGGCTGCCTGCCCGTGGTCGATGACGGCGAACTGGTGGGCATCATCACGGAAACCGATTTTCTCAAGCTGGCCATTTTTCCCCTCGCCCCCAGGCGCGGCGACTGACCGTGCCGGGGCGCGTCGCCACCCGAAACGGAGGGAACCGCCCCATGACCCGGCTTGGCGTTTTTTCGTTTCTGCTCGCGTGCGCCTTGCTGTTCGCCGCCTCGTTCCCGACCGCGGCCCCGGCCGCGGGCCTCGAGCTTTCGCGCTACAAGGACCTGCGCAACGCCTACATGAAAGTGACGGACATCCAGGAGCGGGAACGCAGCGAGGAGAAGTACGTGCCTTCCGGGGGCAAGGTGACGCTGCAAAAGGTGCCCTACAAGGAAGTCGTCGTCACCGGGGAGCTGCGGCAAAAGCCTCCGGCGAGCATGGACGCCATGTTCGGCGGCGGCGAAGGTCAGCCCCTGCTCAAGGTCTGCATAGCGCGCTACGACGCGTCGGGCGCGCTGCTCGAAGAGGAATGCCAGGGACTGCGTTTCGAGAGCATGGTCAAGGGCAACGTGGGCACGGCGCTGTTTCGCATTCCTGAGGGCACGGCCCGCTACGAGTTCCGCCTGCCCGAGGCCAAGGGCGACAAGGGCTCGGCCATCAAGCTCTGGTATCCCACGAACTGACGGCGCGCGAACGGGTCAATATCATTGCCATTTGAAAGCGTCCTGGTTACAGGTGGCTTTCGTTGGGATACGCGGCAGGGTCCGGCTGCGTTTCGCCCCGGGCATGCACGGTTGATCCCAGCGGCAGGGGGTTTTTCATGACGCCGCCCCGCATCCTCGTCGTCGAGAAGGACCGCGCCTCGGCCGTTGCGCTTACGGAAACGCTCGTTGCGCACGGCTACGACACCCTCGGCCCGGTCGCGACCTGCCGCGAGGCCCTGGAGGCCGCCGCGGCCCTGCGACCCGACCTGGCCGTCATGGAGCTGCGCCTCGAGGGCGCCTGCGACGGCGCGGACGCCGCCGCGCTGCTGCACGAAGGCCACGACATTCCCGTCATCCTGCTCTCCCGAAACGGCGACGCCAGCCGCCTGGACGCGGCGCGAAAGGCCGCCGTCTCCTGCTTCCTGCCCAATCCGCCGGACGGCGTGCGCCTGGTCGCGGCCATCGAGAAGGCCCTGGCCCGCAGCAGCCTTGAACGCGCACGGCAACAGCTCGAAACGCAGTGCCGCGCGCTTTTCGCGGCAACCCCCACCGCATTGCTCCTTTTGACCGCCGACGGCGTCGTGTGCGACGCCAACGCGGCCGCGCTGGAACTTTTCGGCTGCGGCCGGGAAGGGCTCGGCGGCGTTTCCCTGGCCGGCCTGCTCGTCCCCGGGGAGCGGGGGCTGGCCGGGGAATTGCTCGACGCGGCCGGACGCGGCGAGACGGGACGCGTCGTGGGCCGGGGCATGCGCCAGGACGGCTCGGTCTTTCCCGTGGCCCTGACCCTGGTCCCCCGCGTCAGCGGCGAGGACGACCGGCTGCTGCTGGAGGCCCGCCCGGCCCGACAGTCCGGCGTCCGGCCCGATCTGCCGGACATCGACCTGGCCGCTTCGCCCGAAGGGTTTTTCGTCGTGGACGCCAAGGACCGGCTGCGCCTGGCCAATGTCGCCGCGGGCCACGTCTTCGGCCTGTGCAGCGCGCCGCCCGTCGGCACGCCCCTTTGCGCGGCCCTGCCCGAGGAGCTCGCGGCCGCGCTTTCGCGCGACGCGGCCCGGGTCATCGCCTGGAACGAGCCGGT
>DQED01000135.1 GCA_003525525.1 Desulfovibrio sp. | reverse complement strand
TGGACCGCCTGGACGTGGACCCGCACGGCCTCGACCAGATGGACCGCAAGATCCTCGAAATCCTCATCGGCCATTACGAGGGCGGCCCGGTAGGGGTGAAGACGCTCGCCGTGGCCCTAAGCGAAGAGGTGCGCACCATCGAGGAAATCTACGAGCCCTACCTGATCCAGTGCGGGCTCATCAAACGCACGCCGCGCGGCCGGGTGGCCACGGCCAAGGCGTATGCGCACATCAAGAAAGGAATGCTGGACTGACATGCCCGCAACGACCCTCGCCGTAAGTCTCCTCGCCCACACCCCGGACGCGCTGTCGCTGATCTACGCCGCCTTCCGGCAATGTTACCATCCCGGGTATGTGGCGGACATGTGGCCGCGCCTGCTCTCGGGCGAGATCGCACAGGAAAAGCAGGCCGAGTTCGTTTCCCGCATCCTGGCTTCGGGCCATGAGTCGCCTGTGGAGCACGTCTCCTTCACCTTTGCCGTGGCCGGCGTGTCCCGGGCGCTCTCCCACCAGCTCGTGCGCCACCGCATCGCGAGTTATTCCCAGCAGTCCCAGCGCTACGTGGACGCCGCCGGCTTCGACTATGTGCTGCCGCCGCAGATCGCCGCCATCCCCGAGGCGCGGGCGCGCTTCGAGGCGGCCATGGCGCAGGCCGGCGCGGCCTACGCCGAGATCCAGGAAATCCTCGCCGCACAAGGGCGCGGGGCCAAGGCCAACGAGGACGCCCGGTTCGTCCTGCCAAACGCCTGCGAGACGAAAGTCGTCGTGACCATGAACTGCCGCTCGCTTCTGCATTTTTTCGAGCTGCGCTGCTGCATGCGCGCCCAGTGGGAGATCCGGGCCATGGCCTGCGCCATGCTCGGCCTTTGCCGCGAGGCGTTGCCGGTCATCTTCGCCGGAGCCGGTGCGCGTTGCGAACGGCTCGGCTATTGCCCGGAAGACGAACGGTTTTCCTGCGGCCGTTATCCGCGATTGGCGCAAATGTCGTCTAGTTCGGTCTAAATCCCGAATTTCGCCCTTCCCGTGTTTGTTTTAACCCGCCATTCCCGTGGCGGGTTTTTTACGTATTGCCGATCGCAACTGGGCACGGATGCGGAACAATCTTTTTTTGACAATGAAATTAGATTGTTGTTCGTGACATGTGCATGACTGTTCGGGGGGCTTGACCACGGATCGGCAACGGCCAAGCGGGTTTCCCTTGTGGTCAACCCAAAAGTGAGTTGTTGGAACACGAAAAAAATAAATCTTCAGTGCGAAAAATGGAGATATTGCGAGATATGCTTGTGGAAAACAGTTTCACATGTGTGCATAAGAACTGGCGGCAGCCGGAAAGCGCCGTCCGGCGCGGCCTCACAGGCGCGGCCCCAAAGCCCCGTCCTTGCTTGCTTGAAAAATTAGTCCCATAAATCTAGATTGTTATGCTGTAGAGAACCGGAAGCGCGCCCCCGGAAAAGCGGCTCCTAACCGGCCTTTGCCCCGTGTCCCCCCCTCCGTAATGTGCCCCCCATGGAAACGATCTGGCCCAAAACAAAGCAGCTTCTTGAATCGACCTTGAGTCCCGGACTCTACAACCTCTGGATCAAGCCGCTTTCGGCCCGGGCCCGTGACGGAGTTCTGGAACTTTCCGCCCCCAACGCCTTCGTGGCGGCCTGGGTGCGGGACCGGCTGACCGACGCCGTGGCCGAAGCCGCGGCCGTGGTCATGGGAGCGCGGCCCAAGGTGGTCGTCGCCGCCCGCACCGCAGGAGAAGCGTCCGCGAAAACGGCGATTGTCGCGCCGCGCCCGGCCAAGGCCCACAAGTCCCTGACCCTGCCCATGGAGCCCAAGGCCCCGGAACTGGCCCCGGACCGGTTCCGCTTCAGCTACGACGAGTTCGTGGTCGGCCCCTCAAACGAACTGGCCTACGTGGCGAGCAAGGGCATCTGCGACATGTCGCTCTCCGCCGACCAGCTCTTCATCAGTTCCGCGCCGGGGCTCGGCAAGACCCATCTCATTCAGTCCATGGGCCGCTGCCTGTGCCGTTCCGGCGAGGATCACGGGCGCGGGCTGCGCGTGGCCTACCTTTCGGCCGAGGAATTCGCCAACCGTCTGGTCATGGCGCTCAAGACCAAGCAGGTGGAGCGGTTCAAGGCCGCGTTTCGCGAAAACGTGGACGTGCTGTTGCTCGAAGACGTGCATTTTTTTCGCGACAAGCCGCGCATCCAGGACGAACTGCTCAATACCTTGAAGGCGCTCAATTCCCGGGGCTGCCGCCTGGTTTTCACCAGCTCCTTTCTGCCCCGCGACCTGACGGGGCTCGATCCGCAGTTGCTCTCGCGCATCTCCTCGGGCTTCCTTGCGGTCATCGACAAGCCCGATCTGGCCACGCGCAAGCGCATCCTCGCGCGCAAGGCCGCCATCCACCAGGTGCTCCTGCCCGACGAGGTGTCCACGCTCCTGGCCGACAGGCTGCACGCCGACGTGCGCCAGCTCGAAAGCTGCCTGCAAAACCTCGTGCTCAAGGCGCGGCTCCTGAACTGCCGCATCTCCGTGGACCTCGCCTGGGACGTGCTGCGCCACTACGATCTGGCCGCGCGCCCGCTCACCCTCGACGATATCGTGAGCTACGTCTGCGACGTCTATCGCATTTCGCCCGACCAGCTCATCTCGAAATCGCGCAAACGCCAGTACGTGCTCGCCCGCAACACCGCCTTCCTCCTGGCCCGCCAGCACACCGACCTGTCGCTCGTGGACATCGGCAACCGCTTCAACCGCCGCCACTCCACCGTGGTCAAGGGCATCACGTCGATCGAGCGCCACCTGTCCCTGCGCACACCCCTTGGCCGGGAACTCGAACGGACCATCGAGAGCGTCCATGCCTGATTTTTCCCCGTACCTTCCGGCTCCGCGCTGTCGCGCGCCCCGGCGTCCCCGGCCGCATTGCGGCTGGGCGGCCGGTTTTTCGGCGCGCCTTGACATACGATCAGCCATCGCCAGCTAGGGGGAGGCCGCCATTGGCCAGGCGAACGCCGGGCGCGCAAAAGCGTCCGGCGTTCGTTTTTCGGCGGCTCCGGCATCCGCCTGGTATCGCGGCGCGAGCCCTTGAAACGCCGTTGGGGATGCGCTCCGGTTGTTCCGGCCGTATCCGGCGGCCGCGAAATCACGCGTCTTCGCGCAGCCCACGGGGGGCGGGCGGAAGCGTCACGGTCACCGTGGTGCCCTCCGCCTCCGAGGTGGTCAGGTCGATGCGCCCGCCGTGCGCCCTGGCGATGATCGCCGCACTGTATGTGCCGAGGCCCGTGCCGCCCGCCTTGCCCGAGGTGATGCCTCTCTCGAAAAAGACGTCCCGTATCGCTTCCGGGATGGTCCCCTGATTGTGGACGACCAAGCCCACGGCGTCCGGACGGGAAAATGGCCGCACCGTGACGGCCGCGCCCGGAGGGGAGGCTTCCACGGCATTTTTGACGAGGTTGGTGAGCAGCGTTTCGAGAAGGACTTCCTCGCCGTGGCAGAATGGCGCGGTCTCGGGGCCGTTTTCGGGCAAGAGGATGCGCACGCCGCCGGCTTCCGCCTGGGGCGCCAGGGTCGCGGCCGTGTTGCGGCAGACGGCGCGCAGGTTCAGGCGGATCGCCGGCGGCGCGTATTCGCCGCGCTCGATCTGGAGGATCTTCTCCGTGGAGTCCACGAGGTTGACGACGTTGCCGATGGCGTGGTGTAGCCGTGGCAACAGCGGCTTGATCTCCGCGTCCTGCACGTCGGAAAAAAGGGCCAGGGCCAGGGTTTTCAGGGAATTGAGCGGCGCCTTGATGTCGTGCCGGATGATGCGCTCCACGTCCCGGCGGAACTGCTCGTCCTGCCGGCGCTGGGTGACGTCGAAGCAGTAGCCGATGTAGCCGCCGAACGCGCCGTCGGGCTCCGTAAACGGGCAGCCGATGTCGAGAATCCAGCGATGCGCGCCGCTGTGGTGCCGCAGGCGGTATTCCACCTCGAAGAACTGCCGGGAATGGAAGGCGTGCAGATAGGTTTCGAGGCAGCGCCGGATATCGTCGGGATGCACGCCCTCGGCCCAGCCGTCGCCGAGTTCCTGCGTGAGCGCGCGCCCGGTGAAGGACAGCCAGGTCTTGTTGAACCAGTCGCACTTGGCGTCGCGTCCGGCTCGCCAGATGAGCGCAGGCGCGTCGTTTAATATGGTGAGGTAGAAATTGGCCGGCACATTGGTCCGGCAGCTCCCGGGCGATTCCTGTCCCGCCGCCGCGAGAGCCGCCTCGAGCGTCGCGATCCTTTGCCGCGCCGCGGCCAGTTCCCCGCGGAGCCGTTCGGTCGAGGTGTATTCCTGTTCCATGGTCCTGCCTGCCGTTGCCGAAGTGGAGAGTGTAGGCAATTCCTGGCACAAATGCCGCCCCGTGGGAAGTGGTCAGGCCTCGATGGCCGCAAGCTCCACGTCGCCGACCACGCCGACCAGCGCGCCGAGCTGGGCGAAGACGCCGCGCACGCCGCGCCTGCGCAGGCTTTCCGCCGCCGCCAG
>DQED01000359.1 GCA_003525525.1 Desulfovibrio sp. | reverse complement strand
CGGGCGTCTCCGCCGGCTGTTTCTCCTGCGCCGCGCCCTGCGCCGCCGCCTCCTGCGCGGCCGTCCCTCCCGCGCCGCCACCCGGCATTTGCCCGTCCCCGCCGCGACCTCCCGGGCCGGCCAGGCTGCCGAAGGTCAGTTCCACCACGGTCTCGAGGGGAGGCTCGGGCGCGTCCCAGGAAAACACCCCGGCATAGGCCAGGGAAAAAAGCAGCACGGCGTGCAGCGCCAGGGACACGCCGAACCAGACCCCGGTCTTTTGGCACAGGGCACGCGGCGCAGGCGCGGCCTCGGCCGCCGGATCGCGCACATCGAAGCAGCATTCCCCTATCGCTTCCAGCTCCTGCGACGCACACAACGCGTTCCCGGCGTCGAGACACCCCGGCTCCGGTTCCCTCGCGGATAGAATCAGCTGGTTATAGCTTTCCATATCGATATTGTTTGCCGCGCAAACTGCAAAGCGGACTGGAGTGACGAAGCTGCACAAGACATCACGGTTTTCAATAAATCGTGACGCCTTGCCATTTGTTCGAACTTTCCCTATGAATCTGCCGTTGTCAAGACATGCAATACCGTCAAACATCATGTCATTCCATCGAGTGACACGCTGTTTTGCGACACTCGTGTCACTACAGCACGAGCATATTTACTGTCCTGCATTTTTTGCTATGCGTGACAGTCATCGCACTACGGCTTTTCCCGCGCACTCCATCCCGCAAATCGTTTGGCCACAGGTTTCGGGGAACGGGAAAGGAGGACGGCGCGCGGGAACGGGCCACTGGAGAGGCTTCCCGCCGGATGGCGGCAGGAGGAAGCGGCCCGAATCGACAGGCGCGAACACGGTCGCAGGAAGCACGCCTCTGTCACGGCCTCCCGGGGGGGACGGGCCGCAGGGGCGCTCTTTCGCGACCGCCGCGGCAACGGCGATGTCGTGCCAAGACGTACCAACCGTGCAGCGATCAAGGGGAGGGAGTATGAAACGTTTTCTCGTCCTACCGTCGGTCCTGGCCCTGTGCCTTGCGCCGTTTGCCGCCTTTGCCCAGGGGGGGGAAGGGGACAACGCGGACGCCAGAATGGACGACGTGGTGGTCACGGCCACGCGCACCGAGCAGCCGCTCAAGGAAGTGCCCGGCCGCGTCGAGGTCATCACGCGGCAGGAACTCAAGGACATGCCCGTGCAGACGGTGGACGAGGCCCTTTCCTACATCTCCGGCGCGCACCTGGAGCGTCCGAGCGGCATCTTCAGCTTCAAATCCGTGCTGTCCCTGCGCGGGCTCGGCAACGAACAGGGCCGCACCCTGGTCCTCATCGACGGCGTGCCGCAAAACACCTCGGACATGGGCGACGTGAACTGGAACCGCATCAACCTCGAGGACGTCAAGCGCATCGAGATCCTCAAGGGCCCCGCCGCCTCCATCTACGGCAACAACGCCATGGGCGGCGTCATCAACATCATCACCGAAAAGCCCACCAAGCGCCTGTCCGGCTCGGCCTCGACCAGCTACGGCGCCTACGACGACTGGAAGGTGCGCGCCGTGGCCGCCGGACGCACGTCCGAGTCCCTAAGCAACGCCCTCTACGCCCGCGTCTCGGCGCTCTACCACAATTCCCCCGGCTACATGGCCACGCCGAGCGACGAGCAGACCCCCTGGTCGGTCGATTCCTACATCCGGGAAAAAACCGTCAACGCCAAGGCCGGCTGGGACATCAGCGAGGGCAACAACCTCGAATTCCAGTACACCAAGGACAACCAGAAGGTTGGCGAAGGCACGGAATACTTCGCCTACGACGGCGTGCACCGCGGCTACGACACCGACGCCTGGCAGGGCAAGTTCACGGGCTCCTGGGCAGGCTGGTCCACCATCGTCAACGCCTATTTCACCGACATCCACTACGACCGTACCAGCGAGTCCTGGAAGGACGCCACGGACATCGGCACCTACAGCCGCATCGACACCAAGGTGAACCGCAAGCAGTACGGCCTGCTCACCAACGTGTCCAAGGAGATCGGGTTCAACACCGTCACCGTGGGCTTCGACTACGGCGTCGGCATCATGGACGGCACGGACTACTACCGCACCGCGCCCAACTTCGCCACGGACTACGGCAAGATCCGCAGCTACGGCGTCTTCGCCCAGGACCAGCTCAAGTTCCTCGACGACCGCCTCATCTTCCTCGGCGGCCTGCGCTACGACAACGCCACCACCTTCGACGGCCACTACGACACCAACATCGCCAACCTGAGCAAGTACACCGAGTACTATCCCGACCACACCTGGGACGCCTGGAGCCCGCGCGGCGCGGTCAAGTACTTCTTCCTGGAAAACCTAAGCGCCTACGCCTCCTACGGCCACGCCTTCCGCGCGCCGCTGCTCGACGACATGTACCGCAGCGGCAAGATGAAGGGCGGCACCAAGATTTCCAACCCCTCGCTCGGACCGGAACAGATCGACTCCGTGGAAGTCGGCTCGGACTGGCAGCCCGTGGAAAACGTGCGTCTGTCCGGTTCGGGCTACTTCTCCGTGGCCCGCGATCTTCAGTCGTACATCACCGTCGCCCCCAACATCTACCAGAAGCAGAACATCGGCCAAGTGCAGATCTGGGGCGCGGAACTGAACGGCGAATGGGATCCTTTCAAATTCCAGAATATCGACGTGCTCAAGAAGTTCACGCTGTTTTCCAACTACACCTTCAACGATTCCCGCGTCACGGACTTCCCAGGCCGGCCAGACCTCGTCGGCAAGCTCCTGCCCATGGTGCCGCAGAACTCGTTCAACGTCGGTTTCACCTGGCTCAACAAGTACGTCAACAGCAAGGTCGCGGTGCAGTACGTGGGCCGCATGTACTGGGACGACCTCAACACCGACGCCAACGTCATCCCGCCCCACGCCCTGGTCAACGCCAAGGTCTGGCGCAACCTGGACTTCCTCGGCAGCTACGGCGAGAAGTTCACCGTGTCGCTTTCCGGCGAGAACCTGCTCGACCACCAGTACGTGGACGCCCGCAACCCCAACACGCTCAACGTCGGACGGATGCTGTTCCTGGAACTGTCATGCAAGTTCTGAAAAAACGCGGGCTCAGCACCGCCCAGGTCGTGTTCTTCGCGTCCATGGTGGCCCTGGACTTCGGCTGGGGCATGGTCATTAAGACCGCGCTCCAGCTGACGGCCATCCATTCCGTGGCGCGCCTGGAAATGATCGTCTCGGTCATGCTCATGGTGCTCACCCGCCTGATGCTCGACCGCTTCGGCACGCTCATTGCCTACGAACTGGCCTGGGGGCTCCTGGCCGCCGTGTTCATGCCGGCGGCCGGGGGCGAGCCCGGTTTCCTCAAGCTCGTGCCCGCGCTGACCCAGGGCGTCGTCTTCGACGCCCTGTTCACCCTGCTGCGCCGGCCCCTGCCGCTTGGCCGCGCCTATGTCGCCGTCCTCGTCGGCGGCCTCATCGGCCCCTCGGCCGCCATGGTCGTGCGCACGGCCATGGGCATGCCCTGGGCCACGGCCACGCAGTTCCTCTTCAGCATCTCCCTGGTCACGTCCCTGGCCATAAACGGCCTCGGCGTCTGGCTGGCGCTTTCGGTCTGGAAACGCATCAACGGCCTGCAGGCCGTGGCCATGCTGCGCACGGCATGATCGCGCTCTCTGACGTCTCCTTCACTCCGGCCGGCGCGGACCGGCCCATCCTCGCGGGCGTGCGCCTTTCTGTCGCGCCCGGCGAGCGCATCGGCATCGTCGGGCCGTCGGGCTCGGGCAAATCCACCCTGGGCTACCATCTGTGCGGCGCGCACCGCCTGGCCCTGGTCGGCGAAACCACGGGCAGTCTACGCTACGACGGCGAGGACGGTACGGACGGCGCGCCGGACGGTTTCGCCGGGCTCGTCGGCCAGAACCCCGAAGCGCAGCTCTTCTGCCGCACGGTCTACGAGGAACTGGCGCTCGCCCTTCGCGTGCGCGGCGAACCCGAAAGCCGCTGCGCCGCCGTGGCCGACGCGCTCCTTGACCGCTACGCCTTCGCCGGCAAGCGGGACGCGGCCGTGGCGACGCTGTCGCTCGGCCAGAAGCAGCTCACCGCCGTGCTGTCCATGCTGGCCATGGAACCNNCACGAGCTACCTGGACGCGGCCACGGCGGACCGGCTCTTCGCGCATCTCGGCACGCTGTGCCGCTGCCACGGCTGGATCGTCGTCGTCATCGAGCACGACCTCGCGCGCCTCGGCGGCTTTGCCGAACGCGTGCTCGCCGTATCGGACGGCCGCATCGTGGCCGACGGCCCGCCCGGGTGCATCGTCCGCCCCGCGCCGTGGGCG
>DQED01000100.1 GCA_003525525.1 Desulfovibrio sp. | reverse complement strand
GCGCCAAGGGCGTAAAGCGAGCGCCCGAGCTTGGCCTTCCTTTCCAGGTCCTCGGGTTCCACATAGGAAAACACGGGCGTCAGGGCGTCGGGGGCATTCACTTGGCCGTAAACCCAGGCAAGGTCGTTCATGGCCGTGACCACCATTGCCTCATCCGCCTCGGCGTAGTCCGTCAGCACCTCGTAATGGGTGTTGGCGGCGGCGTAGGTGCCCTTGGAACCGATTTCCTGGGTGAGTGTCTGCCCCTGGATGATCTGGGCGATGGCCGCGTCCATGTAGTTGACGATGGACAAGTGGATGCCGCCCGTGGCCTTGCCTTCCACGGATTCGATACGGACCTTGGACCCGCCCGAAACCACGGCCACGGCGTCGCGGATCATGGCCGAAAGGGCCGTCTTCATTTCCTGGCGTTCTTTCGGCTGCGCCCCGGGCCGCGCTTCGCCCACCACCCAGGGCATCCCGAACTTCTCCGCGAAGCGCATGAGGAACTCGATGCCCCCCTTCTTGAAAGCCACCAGGAACAGACAACGCGAGAGCAAGCGCAGGCCGTAGGGGTTCTTGTAGGTCGGGAAGTGCCGGGAGAGGACCATTTTGAAGGGATGCACCTTGTCCCCGGTGATGACGGCCTCTTCGCCCCGGAAGCACAAGGTGCCGTCGACGTCGAAGACGAACCACTCGCGCGGCTTGGGAACCAGGTCGCGCACGTGCATGCGGCCGCTGTCCAGACGCCAGAGAATTTCCGTGGGCGTGTAGCCGTAGTACGGCGTGTCCAGCACCTGGGAAAAGAGGTTATGAAGGTCCACCCGCTCCAGGTCGCGCGTCAGGTCGTCGCACAGGCGCTTGGCCTCGGGCGTGGGCTCCTGTCCCTCCAGTTTGCCGGGCGTGAACCTGTAGTCCCGCTTGTTGAGGGTCTTGATCTTGCGGCCCTGGATCGAGGAACACACCTTGCCGTCGGCGGTCAAGTCCTCGAGCACCTTGATGTCGTCGCCGCGCTCCCGCAAAACCGGGTCGGGATCGGGCAGCAAGCCGAGCCAGCCCCAGGACTCCGGGGCCACGGCCACCTCGCCGAGCAATTCGGCCAGGGAGGTGGCCCCGAACTCCAGAAAATCGTGTTCATTGATCCAAAGGCCTGGGGCACTCATGGCAAGCTCCAATCCGTTGTGTCCGGTCCGAAATGTTTGACGGCGCAGCTGGGGCAAAACGAAAAATTGCACCAGCGGCAACGATAGGCATCATAAAGCGGAACCTCACAACCGCATTCGGCGCAACGGAGCGTCATTCTTCCGGCGGCGCGCCGAATGATACGGAGCTGCTCATGAAGGATGGTGCGGCGGCCAAATATGCCAGCCTCGCGGTAGCTGCGGTAGCCATCGCTCATCAGTACCCCCGGAACAGGTTGCCGGCCGTATAGGGCATGGCCGTCTCCACCGTAAAAGGCTCCGCTTCGATGGTCTTGGCCGCGAACACGGCCAGGGCGGCGGCCACGCCGGCGTCGCCGTGGCGCTGCCCGCCTTTGCCTCCGGTGCGCTTTTCGGGGATTTTGGGTACGCCTTTCTCCATTTTGAACGCCCGAAGATCATCCAAAATGAGAGAGTCCTTCGGAATGAGAATGGTCTTATCCTCGAAAGCCGCCTTGAGTTTCGGCATGTTCTCCCGATACCAGGACTCGGATTCCTTGACCTGGCTGATGATTTCCGGGCCGTAACGCTGACGGGCGACCTCCCCCAGGTATTCGCCGTTGCCCCGGGAATCGAGCGCTCCGCCCACGAAACGGGGGAGCCGGTCGCAGATGTAGAAAAAGGTCTGTTCCTGCTGGCGGAAAGGGCAGCCCCGCAGCTCCAGGACGAAAGGCGTGGCCAAAACGAGATTTTCCAGTTCGACGAGCGGCCAGACTACGGACAGGTCCCCGGTGTCGGACCGGGCGAAGTCCTCCCCGACGAAAGCGGAAAGCTCGTGCGGCAGCTTGGCCAGGATCGGCCCCAGTTCGGCATCGAGCCAATCCCGCATTTCCCGGAAGCGCCGATCCTCGGGCCAGTCCACGAAATCATCCGCCGGCGGCGACCAACGCAGCACCGGAATGTCCGGCGACATGCACGATTCGATCATCTGACGGGTCAGGTAGGTGCCTTTCCCTCGCGCGGGAATGCAGAAAAGCTCTTCATCGGCGTTGGCACCATAAAGATCGAGCAATTTCTGACGCCACGTGACTTCGCCTTCGGGCGACCAGGGCAGGCCCCGTACTTGACAGATGCGGCGGTAAAGTCCTTGCTCCAGGGCATCGTCCAAGGTGCAACGATGCAGGCTGTAGGGCAATTTCCCGGCTCGGATGTCCAGGATGTAGTCATTAAACGGGTTTGACTCGCCGTTGTGCGTGGAAATCACTTCCACCATGCCGCCCCACATGGTCAGGGCGATGGCCGCCTTGAGGAGCTCTTCCAGGTCGTCGCAGAAGGCCGCTTCGTCGATGACGATACGGCCTTGCTTGGAACGCAGGTTCTCGGGTTTCGAGGAGAGCGCCACCACCTGGTGCCCCGGAGCGAAACGGACGCGGTAGGCGAGGATGTCCTTTTCGTCCTCGAGGACCACCTCCTCGAAATCCGACGCGGCCAGATTGAGCACCTTCGCCCAGTGCCCGACGTCCTTGATGTAGGTCTCGGTCATCTCCCGGTTGTAGGAAATGTAATAGCTGCTCATGCCGCCCTGGGACCGTTGGAGTCCGGCCAGCATGGCGGATTCGGAGGCATCGCCGTAGGACAAACCGATGCGGCGGGATTTTTCGCAAAACTTGACCGGGTTGTTGTCCCGATTCCAACGGACCTGATAAGGCAGCAATAGCGCGTTGCTCATTCCTGTCCCCCGAGGAGCTCACGGATACGCTCGGCCGTGGCGGCGGTTATGCCGCCTTCCAGGTTCGCGGCTCCGTCCTTGGCGGCCGCGCCGGCGGCGGCCCGCATGTCCTTGAGCAGGTCCAGCACCTGCTTGACCTCGCGCAAGGCGGCCAGTGTCACCTTGTCCGGGCTGGCCAGCATGGTGTTGAGCCGCAGGCCCACGGCCTCTTCCAAGGCGGCCACGGCGTCGGCCTCGGTGGCGATCTCGCGCATGGGCGGGGCCGTCGCCGGCAAGGCATCGGCCCGCTTGTCGGCCAGTTCGGCCGCCTTGAGGGCCATCTCTTCCATTTTGGCCACGGCAAAGGCGTCCATGGCCTGCATGGAGTTCAGGCAATTTTCGATGAGCTTGGCGCGGAGCTTGATGGTATCCTTGCGGATGGATGCCAGCGCCTTGCGTATCTCGTCGCGCTTGGCCTTCCAGCCGTAGCGCTCTCCCCAGCGTTTGAGCGTCGAGGTGGCCACGCCGGTGCGCGTGGCCACGGCCTCCAGGGTCAGGCCGTCCACGCACCAAAGCTCCTCGGCGCGCTCCACGGTCTCCATGGGATGCTCCCGACGGCCGGCCAAGGTGAGCATGGGATCAAGCCCCCAGATGCTTGTTGACGACCGCGATCTCGGCGCGCACCGCCCGCAGTTCGATCAGCGTCTGGGCCAAGTCCATGGCCTGGCCGGCGATCCGTTCGTCTTCCAGCGCCTCCACCGGCATGGTGGGCAGCAGGAGCAGCCGCAGCGAATCCCGCAGGCCGCTGGCCCGGATGGCCAGGCCCTTGGCCGTGAGCTCTTTTTCGGTCTTCTGGCCGACCATGGCCGCGCGTTCCAGGTCCATTTAATAGGTCCCCTTCATGGGGCTATCCCCTTTGTTGATTCGAGCCAGCGGGCAATATTGATTGCTGCAAATGGCATCAGTGAGACGCTGCATTATCTGGGTATTGAGGACGACTTGATCGTGGAGACTTTGAGCCAAGGACTCGTAGGACTCCACCAGCTTGACGTTATCCTTGTAGTAGCCGGTCACCACGCGCAGATCGTCGCCATAGGCCTTGAGAATCCGGTCCATGTCCTTCTGGTAGCGCGACAGGTCGGCGCGCCGGCGGCGGTCCTCGATCAGCCAAAAGACCACGATGAGGAGCACAAGACCCATGGGGGTGAGCGTGACCAGGGCCACCAGAAACGAGAGCGAGCCCGCGTCCATGGCCGACAGGATTTTCAGGAGGGTCGCCGCCAGCGGTTGGTCCATGGCATCACGCTCCGGTGGTTTCGCCCTTGAGGCTGCGGGCGGCGATGTAGATGGCGGCCACGCCCACGATGCACACCTGGGTGACGGGCGAAAGCTCGAAGCCCAGCGGATGCTGGGAAACCAGGGTGGCCACCGTGCCGATCATGGTCCACAACCGGCTGGACTTGAGACGCGATTCCCGCACGGCGGGCGAAACCGTCAACGCGGTGCCGATTGCTTCGAGACGGCCGGCATACTCGCCGAGCGTTCCCGCGGCCGGCGCGATCTGCGCCTGCGCCGTCTGCGGCAGGGGCGCGGTTTGCGGCGCAAGATCGGCCGGGACGGCAAAGGTTTTGGCGACCTCGCCCAGGATGGCCAGGGCCGATTCCACGTCGTCCGGCGTGATAGCCGAACGTGTGGTGGCCGGGGTGGCCGGCTGCGCCTGCGGTTGGGTTTGCGCTTCCGTCATACGTCTTGCTCCTTTTCCTTTTGGTGCTGCGTGTCCGGGTCACATTTTCCCGGGCATTCCGTTTCTCCCAGGCGCGTCCCCATGCAGCAGTGAGGGCTTGCTCCGGCCAACCGAAAAATACAGCCGAGACATTCCCCTTTTTGCTCGGCCTCAATGATGGTCATGACGCGCTGCCGCCCGGCAGCCACGGGTATGCTTTGCCGCATCCGGCCAGCCCTCGAAGGAGCGCCATCGCCCCGGCCTGCTGACTGACGGCCTGCGGGTCGAAGTGACCGTCCGAGACATATTTTCCCCGCGTGTAGGCCGTGGTGAAGGACCAGAGGTAGGGGCTCACATTGCCATGCCGGCGGTAGCCGAAGCCGTTGTACCGTTCCAGGACGTAGGCGAGGCCAGCAAGGGACCAGTCACCCCAGGCGTCGAGCTTATGCAGAAGTAACGCGTCACAGGCGCTTTCCTCCCAGCTAAACGGCGGCTTGCCGACGAGAGGCCGTCCTTTCGGAACATGAACGGTACGGGCTTCCAGGGAATCGCCGTTGTGCAGGTGCCCGGAGAACGACAGGCCGGATTCCATGGCGTGGATCAGGGCGACCAAGTGGGGCGGGACGCCGATCGAGTCGGCGACAGCGACATAGCGCGGCCAAAGGCTGGTGTCGGCCATGCGTTGGGCCGTGGCCGAAACGATGGTCTGGCGCTCCGGCCGGATGGCGGCGCTGGCGAAGAGACTTTCGTATTCGGCACGAAGCGCCGGCGTCAGCGACGAGCCATCCGTTTTCCCGGTCGCCACCGGCTCCGCGGCAGGAGCGGAGGTTGTGGCGGGCGCGTCGATCTCAAAATGGGTGAGGTCGGCAAAGAAGTGGAAATCGCCGCTCCAACGGAGAGGGACGCCCGCTTCCTGGGCCGCCTGCCGGAATGCCCTCGCAATGGCCTGGAATTTCGAGGCCGAGGAGCTGGCCGGATAGGGCGCTACGGCCAGGGAAAGGCCGTTGCCCGCCGTGACCGTGAAATCGATCGGCGAAAGCTCCAGAGCCCGGGACGCAACGACCCGCAACGCCAGATGGCAGGCCGCAAGAGCGGATCGCGACCGCGTGCCGAAAACGAAACCCATGCGCACCTCCTTGCGGGGGCTGGCCTATGCCCACACCCCAAAAACTGGGCGGACCATAAACCAGCCGATACCGCATGGCCGGCACGGCACGGACGGACGCGGACACAATTTTGCGAAGGGTCATTTGGAAGCCTGCACCAAGCCGCGGCGCAACATCTCGGCCCCCACGTCGCCGAAGGCATCCTCCACAGTGGATCGGCGGCGGAATTCGGTATGGCCGCCCCGCAGTGTCACGACGCTGCCGGCCGACAGACGGTCGGTCAGCCAGTTCCGGGCCAGCTCCCCCAGAGCCTGCGTATTGAGGTCGGCGTCGTCGGGATCGGGCGCGGTCACACCGTCGAGCTCCACGAGCACGGGCACGACAACAATGAGCGTTCCGCCGTTTAAGACCTGGACCACCACGGCCTGGTCGCCGGCGGCCCGGCCCAACTCATGCAGTTTGTGTTTCATGTGGAGCCAGAGCAGAGCAACCAGCAGCAGGACCAACACCATGCACAACGACAACCATTTCATGTGCGCCTCCTCGGCGTGGGATGTCGCTGTCTACCGTGCGGCTTGAAGAGGCAGGAGAGCGGAACGGACGGGGGCGGAAAGAAAAAAACGCCGGGGCGGCCCGAAGACCGCCCCGGCGCGGGGATGCAGGGCTAAAGCCGTTCGGCCGCTTCGGCCAGGGCCGCGTCCATGTCCAGCAGGATCAGGCACAAGCCGTTGGCGGCGCGCGGCGACAAGGTCGTCGAACCGTCAAAGCCGCCGCTTTCGCCTAAGGTTTCCACCAGGAAGCTGGCCATGGCGCGACAACGGTCCAGGATGTCGGCCGGGGTGGCGTCCTCGGTCAGGGCGCACATTACCGTGCCTCGCGGGCGTCCTGGCCGGGTTGTGTGGCGGCGGAAGCCTTGCGGCGGCGGCCCTGGCCGATTTGGCGACGCCGACGCGTCGACGCGGGCTTGGCCTCGATCATGCCGCACGCCCGGGCCTGTTGCAGGGCCTTGGCCACGGCCGACCCCGTGAGGTCGAGCAGCTTGCCGATCTCCTCGGTGTTCAGGCCCTTGGCATGGTAGTCGAGCGCCTGGGGCAGCCAGGCCCGGGTGCCGGCCGGCAGCTCCAACCACGCCCGCGCCCCTTCTGCCAGTGCCTCGGCACGCGCATTGGCCAGCGCCGCCGCCTCCAGCGCATTGAAGGCCTGAATGTACTTGAGCTTCCATTCGATCGCCCGAGAGGAGTTCCAGCCCATAACGAGCAGGCTGAAGGCGTCGCGGGTGAGGAGGAAGCAAGGCAAGGTGCGGCCGGTAGAATCCTGATATTCACTCGGCCCAAAATTGGACCCAGCGAATGCCGTGGGAAGCTTTTTCCGCAGCACCTCAATATCCCGCAGCACATGCTTGTGTTGGAGACCGAAATGTCTGGCCAATTCCAACGAGCGAACGGCCGGACGTTCATCGGACAAAAACTCAATGGACACAGGAAGATTGAGAGGATGGGACATAGACATGAAGGCCTCCACTGATTTTGACGTTCCGGGCCTTCCTGCCTGACAAACAAAAAGGCCCCCAGGTGTGTCAGCGGTCAGTGGGCCGCCCCCATGCCTCACGACAT
>DQED01000282.1 GCA_003525525.1 Desulfovibrio sp. | reverse complement strand
AAGCGCGACTACCGCGCCTACGCCTTTCCCGAGCTGGAAGGCACGTCCGACGACTACCTGGCGCTGGCGTCCTTTGCGGCCAAGCGCGCCGCCGCCGGTCCGCCCTGGCCGGAGCTGCTCCTCATCGACGGCGGCAAGGGCCAGCTCGAGGCCGTTTCCCGGGCCCTCGCCGCGGCCGGCGCGGGCGGAGCCTTCGCTCTGGCCGCCATCTCCAAGGGCGACACGCGCGCCCAAAACGAGATGCACGACGTGGTGCATGTGCCTGGCCGCAAGAATCCGTTGGCGCTGCGGCCTGGGTCGCCGGAGCTCCTTTTCCTGCAACGCGTGCGCGACGCGGTGCACGAATTTTCCATCGGCCGCCAGCGCCGGGCCAGGAACAAGGCCGGTCTGGCCAGCGACGTGCTGGCCCTGCCGGGCGTGGGGCCCAAGACGGCGAAGCTGCTGTGGCAAGCCTTCGGCTCGCTGGCTGCAATGAAAGCGGCCGGCATTGCGGAAATCGCCTCCCGGACCGGACTGGGACAGAAGCGGGCCGTAAGCATTGCAACGGCATTATCGCAGTTACCGGATTGATCTTGCGCGCATTCTGGGGCAATGTTACCCATCCCATTCCCGCGGAGTCCCAATGCCCTCGTTGCAGCAGTTTCTGGCTTTGGCCGAAGCCATCGCGCCCGAACACCGTTACCGGACCGTATACGATACGGATCTTAGCGTGCTCATGCCGGGCAAGGAGCGCATCGACGCCGACACCCTCGACGCCTTTTCCCGCATCACGTTTTCCGGACGCACCGTGGTCGATCTCGGCTGCAATTTCGGCTTTTTCACCTTCCAGGCCAGCCGGCGCGGCGCGGCGCATGTGCTCGGCGTGGACTGCGAAACCCGGGTGCTTATGGGCTGCGAACTGCTCAAGCGCCATTTCGGCCTGCCGCACGTCTCCTTCGAATGCCACGATCTCAGCGACGCCGCCTCCCCCTTGCTGGCGCGGCGTTTCGACATCGCCATGCTCGTGGAATTCATCGGCAAGACATTCGTCGCCGAAAACCGCGTCGCCCCGGCGCTGGCGTTTCTGGAACGGCTTTCGCAACGCGAGTTGATTCTTTCGGTGCAGAAGATCTACTGGATCAGGAAGGAACTCGGCACGACGCCGCAACGGATGCGGGAGATGTATCCGTCGCAGTACGTGGACGGCGGCGATTTTCTGCTGCTCGACTACGTACGCGATTTCTTCGCCCCGCGCTGGCGCATGGAGGCGCTTTCGCCCATGGCTGACGGCTACGAGAAACCGCGCAAGTTCCTGCGCTTCACGCCGGGGGGCAGCCATGCCTGACGGGACGGTGCGCGCCGACATCCGCCCGGGGCTGCGCGTGGCCGTCGTGCTCAAAAAGGACCAGCGCACGGGCGCGCTCACCCATGGCGTGGTCAAGGACATCCTGACCAAATCGCCGCACCATTCGCGCGGCATCAAGGTGCGCCTGGCCGACGGGCAGATCGGGCGGGTCAGGGAAATCCTCGCCTCGGACTGACCCGCTCTTTCCTGCGCGCCGCGATCACACCCCCGAGCGCCAGGGTGAATCCGGCCAATTGCAGCCTGCCGACGGGTGTGCCGAAATACAGCCAGGCCTGCAAGGCGGCCAGGGGCGGGGCCAGGAAGAGCAAGGAAACGGTCCCGGCCGCCTCCCCGCGCCGCACCAGCCAGACCAGCAGCCCCGCGCCGCCGAGCGACAAGCCCGCCACACTCCAGCCCAGCGCGCCAAGGACGGTCGCGCTCGGTGCAAAACGCCAATCCCCGCAGATTATGGTCAAAAGGAACGCCACCAAGGCCGCTCCGGCGTGTTGCAGCGCGCCGGCTGCGCGCAGGTCGGCGGCGGCCAGCGTGGTCTGCTGGAGAAGCGTTCCCGCCGTGATCGACGCCATGGCGCAAAAGGCCAGCCCCAGCGGCAGCAACGGCATGGCGATGCCGGCTGTTGGTCCCGGCCAGACAGCCAGCAGGACCCCGCCAAGGGCGGCGGCCATGCCCGCCACCAGGCGCTTGCCGGGTTTGCGGCCGTACAAGGCCATTGCGAGCAGGGCCGTCAGGGGCGGTTGCAACGAGCCGATCAGGGCCATCACTCCCGGGGAAAGTCCCAGGGCCACGGCCTGGTAGCTTGCCGTGAGGTAGAAGCCGTGCAGCAGCGCCCCGGCCGCCAGATGGCCGGCCAGCCGCCTGCCCCTTGGCCAGGCGACACGCGCGAGCCTGGCCAGGGCGGCCAGGAGGAGCGCGGCCAGGGCGAAGCGGGCCGTCAGGAACAAGGCGGGCGCGGTATGTCCGGCAATGGCCCGGGCCACGATGAAGCCCGTGGACCAGAGAAGGACGAACAAGGCGGGAGCGAGTCGCGTCATGCCCTGGCTTTACGCCGGATATTCCATAAGATATAATGAAAGTAATTTGTAATTTCATAAAGGATTTTTATGGAAAATGCGGTTTTCGACCTCCAGGCGCTCCGGACCTTGGTCGCGATCGCGGACACGGGCGGATTCACGGCTGCGGCGGGCGTGCTGCACAAGACCCAGGCCGCCGTCAGCGCCACCGTGGCCGGACTGGAGCGGGCCGCCGGCTGCCGGTTGCTGGAACGCTCGCGAAGCGGTTGCCGGCCGACGCCCCAGGGCGCGGTGCTGCTCGACTACGCCAGACGCGTGCTGGGACTGTTGTCCGAGGCGGCGCAGGCCGTGGAAGCGGCCCAGCCGCCGGAAGTCGTGCGCCTTGGCCTGGCGGACGAATGCCTGGCCACGCTGGCCGCCGTCGTGGCCAGGCACTTGGCCGTGGCGCGGCCGCAGGCCTTGCTGGAGGTGCGTTGCGATCTTTCGGAGCGATTGGAAGCCGCGCTGTGGGCCGGGGAACTCGATGTGGGCATAGTCGTGCGCGAACCGGGCAGCGAGAAGGGGAGGCTGCTTTGGCGCGAACCGCTTGTCTGGTGCCTGCCGGCCGGAAGCCGGGCGCACGAAACGCGGCCCTTGCCTGTGGCCCTGTTCGCCGCTGGCTGCCGGACCCGGCCCATGGTGCTCGCCGCCTTGCAGGCCGCGGGCATGGTCTACCGCGAAGCCTGCCGCGCCTCGCACATCGCCGGGCTTGTGACCGTGTCGGAAAACGGCATGGCGGTCACCGCGCTGATGCGCCGGGCCGTGCCGCCCGGTTGGCGGGAGCTCGCCGCCGGGGAGACGGGATTGCCCACGCTGCCCGATTGCGAGGTGGTTGCGCTCCTGCCGCCCAACCCGACGGCCCTGGCCGTGCAGGTGAGCGGCATGCTGCTGCGGGCGCGGGAAGCCGGGGATCTACCGGGGAGGCGCGCCTATTCGGCCTTCCACAGGGTCTGCACGGGCGTGAAGTAGGCGTCGAGGGCGGGGCTTACTTCCACGGCCACTTCCTCGTCCCCGCGCCGCACCCGGATGTTGTCTTCCGGGACAAGGCCGGCCTCGACGGCGATGCCGCGCCAGCGTTCCACGTCGTCGGCCACGAGAGCCTCGAACGCCGGTTCTGGCCGGCAGGGCCGGCAAAAGCTCGAAACTTCCACCCACGTCGCGTCCGTATCCTCGGGCTGGCCCATGCCTCCCGTCCTCCTTTCCGCACGCCGCGCGCCCCAGGCGCATGAAGGCGGTCTTGTTGGTTCGTGTCGTGCAAGCGAAGCGCGCCGCGTCAATGCGGCTCCTTGTCGCCGGTCAGGCAGGCCTGGGCGAAGTCGGTCCAGGCCGCGGTATGGGGCTCCAGACGGCCGTCGCCCCGGATGTGGACCACTTTCGCGCCGCGGGCGAGCAGCGCCGGGGCGAGGCGGTTGGCCCGATGGCAGTTGCGCGGGTCTTCCTCGGCGCAAAAAAGCGCCAGCCGCCGGGCCTGCCGCCAGGCGTCCATGATCCGGTCCACGCCCCGGGCGAAGGACACCGCGTCCTCGATGCCGCGCCCCGGCGTCAGCCCGCCCAGCTCCCGGCCGAGGAAGAGGTAGCCCACGCCCCAGGAGCGCAAGGCTCCCTCCAGGGCGTCCTTGGAAAAATGCGGCAGGTAGCGCGAAACGGGGTGGCTGCGCACGTCCACCAGCATGTTGACGCCCTGGCAGGCGAGCAGGCTCAAAAACGCCACGCGCTCGAGACTGCCGTGGCCGATGGTGTAGACCGGCCCGCGCGCGAGCGGCTCCCGGAACACTACCGCGCTCCGGCGAGCTCCCGGAAGCGGAAGCAGCCCTGCAAGTGGTCGTTGACGAGGCCAGCCGCCTGCATGAAGGCGTAGACGATGGTCGGGCCGACGAAGCCGAAGCCGCGGGATTTCAGGTCGCGGCTGAGCGTCTCGGCCAGGGGCGTGGTCGGCGGCACCTCGCCCAGGGCGGCGAAATTGCCGACAATGGGGGTCCCGTCCACGAAGCGCCAGAGATAGGCGTCGAAGGAGCCGAAGGCTTCCCTTACGGCCAGAAACGCCTTGGCATTGGCTACCGAAGCCGCGATCTTGGCGCGGTTTCGCACGATGCGCGCGTCTGCGGCCAGGGCGGCCAGCTTGTCCGGGCCGTACCCGGCCACGACCTCGGGGACGAAGCCGTCGTAGGCCGCGCGGTAGCCCTCGCGGCGCTTGAGAATCGTGTACCAGGACAGTCCCGCCTGCGCGCCTTCGAGGATGAGCAGCTCGAAGAGCGCCCGGTCGTCGTGCAGCGGCGCGCCCCATTCCTCGTCGTGGTAGCGCACGTACAGGGGATCGCTCCCGCACCAGGGACAGCGCACGGGTTGGGCGGACATGCTACAGTCCCAGCTCGCCCCACAGGGCGTCGATGCGGGCCTTGACGTTCGCGGACATGGTCAGGGAATCGGGCCAGTCGCGCATGTGACCGTCCTCGGGGCCCTTCTTCGTGGCGTCGATGCCCATCTTGCCGCCGTAGCAGGGCAGGGGCGCGGCGTGGTCCAGCACGTCGAGGGGACCGTCCACGACGACCACGTCGCGGCGGGGATCGACGTTGTTGCCGAGCCGCCACAGTACCTCGGCCGTGTTGTGGACGTTGACGTTCGCGTCCACGACCACGATGAATTTGGTGAACATCATTTGCCCCAGGCCCCATATGGCGTACATGATCTTGCGCGTGTGCCCGGGATAGCGCTTGTCGATGGAGACGAAACAGAAGTTGTGGAAGACGCCTTCGAGCGGCAGGCTCATGTCCACGACCTCGGGCAGCTGTTTCTTGATCAGCGGCAGGAACAGGCGCTCGGTGGCCTTGCCGATGTAGCTGTCCTCCATGGGCGGCGGCCCGACCAGGGTGGCCGGATAGATGGCGTCGCTGCGGTGTGTCAGCGCGGTCACGTGGAAGACCGGGTAGTCGTCGGCCAGGGAATAATAGCCCGTGTGGTCGCCGAAGGGGCCTTCCCAGCGCAGTTCGCCGGGCTCCACGTAGCCTTCGAGCACGAACTGGCTGGAGGCAGGCACCTCGAGGTCCACGGTCTTGCAGCGCACGAGCTCGACCGGAGCCTGGCGCAGGAAGCCGGCGAAAAGGAATTCGTCGATGTCGTCGGGCAGGGGCGCGGTTGCGGCATAGGTGCAGGCCGGGTCCGGCCCCAGGGCCACGGCCACGGGCAGGCGTTCGCCGGATTTTTTCGACAGCGCATGGTGGTGCGCGCCGCCCTTGTGGCGGTGCCAGTGCATGCCGGTGGTGTTTCTGTCGTAGACCTGCATGCGGTACATGCCCACGTTGCGCTTGCCCGTGAGCGGATCCTTGGTGATGACCACGGGCAGGGTGATGAAAGGCCCGGCGTCGCCGGGCCAGGTGGTCAGCACGGGCAGGATGGAGAGGTCCACGGCGTCGCCGGTCAGCACCACGTCCTGGCAGCGGCCGGTCGATACGGTCTTGGGAAAGATGCCGGCCATCTTGGCGAGCTTGGGCAGCAGCTTGAGCTTGGCGATGAGGCCTTCCGGCTTTTCCATCTCGAGCACGGCGTCGATGCGCCGGCCGAGGGCGTCGAGGTCGTCGCATTCGAGGGCGAGGTGCATGCGCGGGTAGGAGCCGAACATGTTGGTGAGCACGGGAAAGCGCGCGCCCGTGGGCTTTTCGAACAAAAGCGCCGGGCCTGCGGCCTTGGAGACCCGGTCCGTGA
This sequence comes from Desulfovibrio sp., assembly GCA_003525525.1. Taxonomy (GTDB): domain Bacteria; phylum Desulfobacterota; class Desulfovibrionia; order Desulfovibrionales; family Desulfovibrionaceae; genus Solidesulfovibrio. The sequence continues at coordinate 194 of DQED01000282.1, read as the reverse complement.
CCTCGGCGATCTCCAGGTACGGGGCAAGGGGCGCGGCAATGCGTTTCAGTTCCCCTTTCTTCTCCAGCAGCTTCAAAAATTCCTGCAAGTCCTTGTATGCCATCGAGAATGCTCCAGAGCTGTCGGTCATGTTCCGGCACAGGCCGATCCGAAGCATTATACCCGAAGCCGCAGCCCCGTAAAGGGCCGGGCCG
>DQED01000267.1:4030-7193 GCA_003525525.1 Desulfovibrio sp. | reverse complement strand
GAGACCGGCGAGCCGCTCCGGGAGGCTTTTTCCGTCGAGGTTCTTGCGCCGCAATGACGACGAAGCTTCTGATCGTGGAAGATCATCCGATCTACGCCGAGGCGCTCCAACTCGCCGTCACCACCACCATGGACAATACGTCGGTCACGTGTGCGTACACGATCGCCGAGGCCTTGCGCGTGCTGGCCGGATCCCAGCGGTTCGACCTCGCTCTTCTGGATCTCTGGCTCCCCGACAGCCAGAGCCTCACCGGCCTGCTCGAACTGCGCGTGTGCTTTCCCAACCTCCCGGTCATCGTCGTATCGCCTTCCGACCACGACTCCCTCGTGCACGCGTCCCTGCTCTGCGGGGCAGCCGGCTTCGTCTCAAAGGCTGAGAGCAAGAAGGTTCTCGTCGAGGCCATTCATTCCGTTCTCGCCGGGGACCAGGTCATACCAGGGGGCTCTCCGGGGCTACAAACCGAGCTGAGCCCCAACCTCGACGGCGCAATCAGAAAGGTGATGTCGCTATCGAGGCAGGAGCTGCGCGTTTTGAAGCTGATCCATCAGGGCTATTTGAACAAGCAAATCGCCCATGAACTCGAAATCACAGAATCGACCGCGAAGGCTCACTCGAGCCAAGTCCTGAAGAAACTCGACGTCATCAACCGCACGGCAGCGGCGATCGAAATCGCAAAGCTCGATCTGAGATCGATCGTCGGCCTTCTGGAGACCGGTATTTATCAAACCGATCCTAGCGCTATCGGGTTTTCAGAGGATCCCGCGTAGCGTCCCTTTCCAATTCGAGTCTCTCGAAGCAGGCAGCCTCTCCTGCCTGCCGATCGAACGCTTCCAGACGGACACTTGCTCCCCGGCGGCTGGATTTTGCACTATTTTTTTGCACTGCGTCACGAGATCTAACTATCTATTTTCACTATATAATCTAGATTCATGCTCGTTTGTTGATCCAAAGTTTGATTGCTACTGCGTCAATCTCATGCTGCGATAGCACATTGCATGGCGACACGACCTCAGCTCGTGCACATCTGGCGGGATAGATGCCAAATGACCTTGCGGCGAACGATAAAACAAAGCTCCCAGCACCACGCTCCGGTTTCCGACCGGAACATCATCAACACGGCCCGATTTATCGTGGCCCAATTTCCCGACATCTCCGACGAGGCTGCTTTCTCGCTATTGAAAGCCGCTGCACATCCCGCAGACTCGCGCGCTGCGCCGCGATCGCATAGACGACCGCCCCTTCATCCCAGAAAGCCGAACTGAACTCGCGTCGCGCTGCGGGCGACTTCCGCGCGCTCGCCATACTCCGCGATCGCTCCGGGGCAGCTATTTCCAGATCCTGTCGTACAGCCCGAGCACGACCTCGAGCAGGATGAGCGCGATGATGTACCATTCGAGGCGATGGCTGGTGCGCGTGCTCACGAGATCGGTGAGTGTCGCCGAGGTTTCCTGAATGGCTTCGAGCTTGCGCGCGATCGCGCGGCTTCTCACAGTGAGATCGTACTCGTCGACCAGGCGAGTCCAGAGCCTCTCCAGCTCCGGATGATCCCAGAGAACGTCGGGTTTCTCATCGAGATCGACACGGCCGGCGAGGCGCTGCTGGATCAGGAGCGCATCGCCAATCTGGCGCAGAAGCTCGGCCTGCGGCTGCTCCGGCAAGCGCCCGCCCTTCAAACGCTCGGCGAGGGGCGCGATGCGCTCGAAAGCCTGGGCGATGCGCCGTTCGTCGTAGGCCATTGCCACGCTCGTCGCCAGCGCCTGCGCAATCAGCACCAGACGGTTCGCGTCCAGGCTTCGGATGTGAAGCGTGCCAGCGGGGCCTGCGAGGTCGTCGGCGTCCGGTTTGACGACGAGGTGCGCAGTTTCGCTTTCGCGCTCGCTCTCCTCAATGGGCTCGGCGATCCGTCCCGCCAGACTGTCGATCAGCGCGTCCTCGGCGACCGGGGTGAGACCCACGAAGACAGCGGTGCCGCTCTTGAACAGGACGACGGCGCCCCCCTCGGGCGTGCGGAACGCCAACGGGCTGGTCGAGAACGTGTCCTCACGCTCGAGGCCCCTGAGATCGATCCGCTCCCCGAGTTGTAGGGCGCGCACGGTGACGGGCTTGTCCATCTCGATCCTGCGGGTTGCTGCTTCGCTTCAGCGGGCGGCGTCTTGCTTGGGTCTGCTGGTCAGCCGCAGCGCGGTGAGCACTGCGAGCACGATGCCCAGCCCGAGGCCTACGGCGGGGCCGATGATAAGGCCGTAGGCCATGGCGCCCCCGCCGTCCTGGTCATGGACGCCGAACCACTCGGTTTGCGCAATGTAGACGCACATGGAGAGGACCCACCCGGCAACCGCGCCGACCACAAAGGCGAGCACCACAAAGGCCAGGATACGCATTCAGGCTCCCCCCATCACGTCAGTCAGCAAGCTTACGATGGGCGCTTCTCTCGGGAAAGGCTTGCCAATTCAAGTCAAGCACAGTAGAAGCCGCCCCATCTCACACGCGTACTTCCATGCGCCTTGCGGATTGAAAGCCCCGCAGGGTCGCTCCGGTGGAAACTTCAACTCGTTGATCGAGCTTGATTTTTCTTCTCAGGGTACGCGGAGGATCAACCGGAAAAGGATACGTCGCACATGTCCGTGCCGCAATTCAACATGCGCCAGCTTCTGGAAGCCGGCGTGCACTTCGGTCACCAGGCTCACCGCTGGAACCCCAAGATGGCGCCCTTCATCTACGGCGCCCGCAACAACATCCACATTCTCGACCTCACCCAGACCGTGCCGATGCTGCATCAGGCGCTGAAGGCGATCTCCGATACCGTCTCGCGCGGCGGCCGCGTGCTGATCGTCGGCACCAAGCGCCAGGCGCAGGAGTCCGTGAAGAAGGAAGCCGAACGCGTGGGCCAGTTCTTCGTCACCAACCGTTGGATGGGCGGCATGCTCACCAACTTCCAGACCATCAAGAAAAGCATCGACCGCCTCAAGAACCTCGAGCGCATGTTCGGGGACGGGTCCATCAAGCGTTTCCCGAAAAAGGAAATCGTCATGATGGGCCGCGAAGTGGAAAAGCTCAACGCCACCCTCGGCGGCATCAAGGACATGGACCGCCTGCCCCAGGCCGCCTTCATCATCGATCCCAAGCGCGAGGAGATCGCGGTGCAGGAATGCCGCAAGCTCGG
>DQED01000267.1:0-3997 GCA_003525525.1 Desulfovibrio sp. | reverse complement strand
GCCATCCGGGCCATCAAGCTTTTCGCGGCGAGCATCGCCGAGGCCTGTCTCGAGGGCGACGCCCAGAACAAGGACGCCGCGCCCGCTCCCGACAAGGACGAAAAGGACGAAAAGCCCGAGCCCGCCCCGGCCCCCGTCGCCGAGGAAACCGCTTCCGAAACCACCGAAGAGTAGGAGGACCTCCCCATGGCCGATATTACCGCCAGCTCCGTGAAAGCCCTGCGCGACAAGACCGGCGCGGGCATGATGGACTGCAAGAAAGCCCTGACCGAATGCTCCGGCGACGAGGAAAAGGCCGTTGCCTGGCTGCGCGAGAAAGGCCTGTCCAAGGCCCAGAAGCGCGCCGGCCGCGCCACCTCCGAAGGCGTGATCGGTTCCTATATCCACTCCAACGGCAAGCTCGGCGTCATGGTCGAGATCAAGTGCGAGACGGACTTCGTCGCCCGCTCCGAGCGCTTCCTGGAGTTCGCGAAAAACGTGGCCATGCAGATCGCCGCCGCCAACCCGGTGTGCCTGTCCTCCGAGGAGGTGCCCGCCGACCTGCTCGCCAAGGAGAAGGAGATCTTCAAGCACCAGGCCATGGAAGAGGGCAAGCCCGAAGCCATCGCCGAGAAGATCGTCGAGGGCCGCGTGAAAAAGTTCTACAAGGAAATCTGCCTGCTCGAGCAGCCGTTCATCAAGGACGACAAGGTCTCGATCAAGGACCTGCTCAACGAACTCGTCGGCGTGCTCGGCGAGAACGTGCAGATAGGGCGCTTCACGCGCATGGCCCTTGGCGAGGACGCCGCCTAGGCAGCCGCGCACCGACATTGAAACGGGCCGCAAGGCCCGTTTTTTTTGCATGCTTGCCGGGGCGGCCCGTCGGCCGTCCCCTCCTTCCGCCCGCAACCCAAGGGGGTTTCATGTCGAAATTGCGGTTTTCCCAGGTTTTGCTTAAGATCAGCGGCGAGGCGCTGGCCGGGGGACGGCCCTTCGGGATCGACAACCTGACCATCACCAATTTCTGCCGGGACATCGTCGATGCCGCGGCGTCCGGCGCCAGGATCTCCCTGGTCATCGGCGGCGGCAACATTTTTCGCGGCGTCTCGGACCAGGCCGCCGGCATGGACCGGGCCTCGGCCGACTACATGGGCATGCTGGCCACGGTGTTGAACGCCCTGGCCGTGCAGGAAGGCCTGGAGAAGCAGGGACTTTCCACCCGCGTCATGTCGGCCATCACCATGCGCGAGGTCTGCGAGCCCTATATCCGCCGCCGGGCCCTGCGGCACCTGGAAAAGGGCAGGGTGGTCATCTGCGCCGCCGGGACCGGCAATCCGTACTTCACCACGGATACCGCCGCGGCGCTCCGGGCCATGGAGCTCAAGGCCGACGCGATCCTCAAGGGGACCAAGGTCGACGGCGTCTACGACAAGGATCCGGCCAAGCATGCCGACGCCGTCAGGTTCGACACGCTGACCTACATGGACGTGCTGGGAAAAAGGCTTCGCGTCATGGACACCACGGCCATAAGCCTCGCCATGGACAACAACCTGCCCATTGTGGTCTTCAACATGTTCACGCCCGGCAATCTGGCCCGCGTGCTGGCCGGGGAACCGGTGGGCACCGTGGTCAAAGGAGACGAGTGACATGCAGGAAGTGCTCAAGGACGCCGAAGAGCGCATGAAAAAGGCGCTTGCGTCGCTGGACAAGGAATTTTCACGGCTGCGCACCGGCCGGGCCACCACGAGCCTGCTCGACGGCGTGCGCGTGGACTATTACGGCACGGCCACGCCGCTTGACCAGATCGCGTCCGTGTCCACCCCGGACAGCCGCACCATCACCATCCAGCCCTGGGACCGCAAGGCCTTCAACGACGTGGAAAAGGCCATCCTCAAGTCCGACCTGGGGCTCACCCCGGTCAACGACGGCAAGATCATCCGCATCTCCATCCCGCCGCTGACCGAGGACCGCCGCAAGGACCTGGCCAAGGTCGCCAAGAAATACGCCGAAGAGGCCAAGGTCGCCGTGCGCAACGTCCGTCGCGACGCCAACGAAGGCCTCAAGAAAAAGAAGAACGACAAGGCCATCAGCGAGGACGACCAGCACAAGGGCCAGGAAGACGTCCAGAAGCTCACCGACGCCTACATCGCCAAGACCGATGAGGCCCTGGCCAAGAAAGAAAAGGAAATCATGGAGATCTAGTGGCAGATTCCACGTCTCTTCCCAGGCACGTGGCCATCATCATGGACGGCAACGGCCGCTGGGCCACCTCGCGGGGGCTGCCCCGCAGCGAAGGCCACCGGGCCGGCACCGAAGCCGCCCGCGGGGTGGTCACCCGTTGCCGCGAGCTGGGCATCCGCCACCTGACGCTCTACACCTTTTCCAAGGAAAACTGGGGACGCCCGGCCGACGAGGTCAAGTTCCTCTTCGACCTGCTCGTGCGCTTCCTCAACCGGGAACTGGACACCCTGCTCAAGCAGTCCATCCGCTTCCTGGTGCTCGGCGAGATGGCCGACCTGCCCCTGACCACGCGCAAGGTGCTCTCCCACGTCATCGCCAAGACGGCCCGCTGCACGGCGATGACCCTCAATCTGGCGCTCAATTATTCCGGCCGCGAAGAGGTGTTGCGCGCCTGCCGGCGGCTGATTGCCCAGGGCGTGCCGCCCGAGGCCGTGACCGAGGAACGGCTCGCCGCGGAGCTCTATACCGCCGGCCAGCCCGATCCCGACCTCATCATCCGCACCAGCGGCGAAATGCGCCTGTCCGGCTACCTGCTGTGGCAGTCCGCCTACAGCGAGTTCGCCTTCCCCGACACCCTCTGGCCGGATTTCACCCCGGCGAAGCTCGACGCGGTCCTGGCCGAATTCAAGGGCCGCACCCGCCGGTTCGGCCTCACCGGCGAGCAGGTCGCCGCCGCCCGGGACGAGAAGGACGCTTCGTAGCCGACGCGGCGATCCGGGGCCGGATCGCCGCGTCCGCATTGCCGGGGCGCGCATTCCCGCGCGTTGCGCTTCCAATTGACACCTCCCCCGTATTTGACGTTACAGTGGCGCTTCCCTGCGTCAGTGATGCCGGCCGCAACCCTCAGTCAGGCGTCGAGCTGCCATGCCCGAGCGTTTTCCCGTCGCAACCGATCCGGTGCGCGAGCCGTCCCTGCGCGTCTGGCTCACCATCCCCGTGCTGCTGCTCGTGCTCGCGACCGGCGCGTTGATCGGCTGGCTGGAGCTTCGGGGCGGCCGGGAGGCCGTGGGCTACGCCGCCGGACAGTTGCGCGGCGAAGTACTCGCCCGGGTGCGCCAGACCCTCGTCGCCTACCTGGACGTGCCCGTGGCGCTCAACGCCTTAAACGCCGAAGCCCTGCGCCGCGGCCTGCTCGATCCCGGCGACGCCCGCAACGTCCAGCGCTATTTCACCACCGTCATCGGAGCCAATCCCTCCGTGGCCTACAGCTTTTTCGGCACGCCGCAGGGCGAGTTCTACGGCGCGCGCCGCCTTGGTCCGGACGAGGTGCAGGTCGTACGCGCCGGCGTGGAAACAGGCGGGGATTCCCACAACTACGCGGCCACGGACGCCGGCGACGCCGGGGAACTCAAACAGGTCTACAAGAATTTCGATCCCCGCACCCGTCCCTGGTACAAGGCCGCAGTCGCGGCCGCAGGGCCCGTCTGGACCCCGGTCTACCGCCACTTCGCCCTGGGCGTGCCCACCCTCACCGCCTGCCTGCCGGCCTATGCCCCGGACGGGACGCTGCGCGGCGTGTTCGGGGCGGACTATCCGCTGACGCGCATCCACGAGTTTTTGCGCGCCATCAGGGTGGGACGGCGCGGCGCGGTCTACCTGCTCGAACGCTCGGGCGCGCTCGTGGCCGCATCCACCCTGGAAAGCAACAGCATCCTCGAGGCCAGGCCGGACGGTTCGTACGGACTCCTGCATGCCGAGGAAGCCGGCGACGCCTTGCTGGCCGCCGCCGTCGCCTATCTGCGCGGCGCGCCGGGCGTCATGGCCGGCATCGACGGCC
>DQED01000155.1:791-10543 GCA_003525525.1 Desulfovibrio sp. | reverse complement strand
ATGCAGCCGGGCCGTTTTGTTTTTCGTGCGCGGCATGCTCCGCCGCAAGAGGGCTCCGCCTCAGGACGCCGCTTGCGCATCCGCGCTGCAGCCGCACCCCCGCCCCGCCCCGTTTCCCTCTCCGCACAGACGAGATCCCGAAGCCATCCGCGCTGAGCCTATGCAGCTGCCGCACGGGGCAAGCAGCACACGAGCATCCAGGAGTTCCTTATCGGCTCCCGCAAAAAACGCCAGATCCGGTGCCACCGGGCCGTGCCTCCTGTCGCGCGGTCGAAGCCGGCCGGCTCCTGGAAACAGCGGTTGCAGCAGCGAAAGCGACGTGCCGCCGGCCATAATGGCCAGAAGCACGCCAGACGCCGGCACCTGCTGTTTCCACCGGGCCGGTTTGATTTCTCTTGACATAAAAAATAATAAAAATTAAAAATAATCATTAAATTTTAAAACTGACCGGGAAGACCTCCCAAAGATTCACCGACTCGAGGGCAGACACATGGGACGAAAAAAAACAACAGCAGCTGATGCTGCGGCAATAAAACTCAACATCATTGAGGCTGCAGAGAGTTTGTTCCGCCAAATAGGATATGACAAAACGACAGTTACCGATATCGCCAGGGCACTCGGCATGAGCCAAGCGAATATCTACAGATATTTTTCATCCAAGGCGAGTATCAATGAAGCGATCTGTGATCGTCTTGTCCATCAAATCGAATCGAAATGTCGGGAATCATTGGTTCAGGACGATTCATTCATTGAGCGCTTGAAGCGATTCATTCTAGAATACCATAGAACCGTCAAAAGCAGCATCATCAAGGAAAAACGCTTGTACGACATGGTTGCCGTCGCCATGGATGAGCACTGGTCGGTAGTCCAAGGCCACAGCGAACGCATACTGGACTTGCTGAAGGTCCTTATCGAGCAAGGTATCGCGTCCGGCGAGTTCAGAACGGTCGACAGCTACAAGATGGCGAAAGCTGTTCATGGCTCTTTGGCGGTTTTCATCTATCCGTCGCTTCTCGAACACGAGATCAACGACGAAGAAAGCGGCAGCGGACAGGACAGTCTCGAAGAAGATCTCGGCCAATTGCTCGATCTCATTTTGCACGGGCTCATCTCGGGCGGCAAATAATACGACGCCTGAAACGCAAGATCAGGATGGTTCTTCCATGTCCATAAAGCACAAGTTCGCCCTGGCCAAAGACGTTGCACTCTCTTGCCGCGCACTGCTTGTCATGGCGGCGCTGGGCCTTGGCCTCGCCGGTTGTCACGAAGCCAAGTCCAGCCCTGTCTTCCGGCCTGTGGTCAAAACCATGCGGATCGCCTTGGACAAGGGGACGCAACGCCGAACGTACTCCGGCGTCATCGTGGCGCGTCACGAAGTACAGGAATCCTTTCAAGTAGGCGGACGCATCGAAAAACGCCTGGTGGATGTCGGGGACCATGTCAGGGAAGGCCAAGCCCTGGCGACCCTGGACGAAAAGGATCTCCGCCTCTCCGTGGAGAGTGCCCAGGCGGAACTGCGGGCGGCCCTTTCCAACAGGGACCAGGCCGCAAGCGACGAAAAGCGCTATGCGACGCTCCTGTCCAAGCAGGTGGTCAGCCAGTCCGAATACGATCTCAAACACCTGTCGGCAGAGGAAGCCCGGTCGCGCGTGGAGCGGGCCGACAGCGCCCTCAGGCTGGCCATGAGCCAGCTTGGCTATGCCAAACTGCTTGCCAGCACGGACGGCGTGGTCACCAAGACGAGTGCCGAGGCCGGCCAGGTCGTTTCCCAAGGCCAAAGCGTCGTCACCGTGGCCCGGAAAGGAGCCTTGGAAGTGCTGGTCGACATTCCCGAACGACGCCTCCAGGACATCAAGGAGACGCAGGCGGAAATATCCCTCTGGTCAAACCGGGACGCCCGTTACAAGGCCGTGCTGCGGGAAACCTCCCCGTCGGCCGATCCGGCCACCAGAACCTATGCCGTGCGCTATTCGCTGCCTGACGCCGACGCCGCCGTGCATCTGGGCATGACGGCCACCCTCCACCTCTCCGAGGCCGCCGCTGCCCCGACCGCGCGCATCCCGGCAAGCGCCCTGTTCAACCAGGGGAATGGGCCCGGCGTCTGGCGCGTGCATGCGCAAACCGGGCAACTGACCTTTGTTGCGGTCGCGGTGGACCATTACACGCAGGGGGATGCCTTTGTGCGGGGGCAGCTCGAACCCGGCGACATCATCGTCACCTCCGGCGTCCAAAAGCTCGACAAGGGGCTGACCGTGCGCCTGGCCGGCGGGGATACGGAGGACGCCCGGTGAAAGGGATCAACCTGTCCGAGTGGGCCGTAACCCACCGTCCGCTCACCTTGTTTCTCATTCTCCTCGTCTCCCTGTCCGGGGTCTGGTCGTATCTCCATCTCGGGAGGGCCGAAGACCCCGATTTCACGGTGAAACAGATGGTCATCGGCGCGGCGTGGCCCGGCGCCACGGCCGATGAGATGCAGCGTCTTGTGGCCGATCCCATTGAGAAAAAACTGCAGGAAGTCCCCTACTTCGACAAGGTGCATACCTATTCCAGGCCCGGCAGCGTGGTCATGAAGCTTGATATCCTGGAATCCACACCCGCCGCCGAGGTGCAGGAATGCTGGTACCAGGTCCGAAAGCGGGTGGGGGACATCAAGTCCAACCTTCCCTCCGGCGTTCTTGGGCCCTTTTTCGACGACGAGTTCGGCGACGTGGATTCGGTGCTGTATGTCCTGACCGGCCCGGACTTCACCATGCGCCAACTCAAGGATGCGGCCGAAAGCATCCGGCAGGCCCTGCTTCGGGTGCCTTCGGTGACCAAGGTGCGGTTTTACGGCGAGCAAACCGAATGCATCTTCGTGGAGATCAGCAACGCCAAGCTGGCCACGTTGGGGATCGCGCCCCAGGCCGTCTTCGACTCCATTGCCAAGCAAAACGAAGTGACGCCGGCCGGCGCCCTGGAGACGGCCAGCGACTCCGTCTACATACGCGTGGACGGCGCTCTCAAGGGCATCGACGCCCTGGCCGAAGTGCCTGTCGCAAGCGGCGGCAAGGTGTTTCGTCTGGGAGATATCGCGACCTTTCACCGTGGTCCGCAGGATCCCCCGACATTTGTCGCGCGCCATGAAGGCAAGCCCGGCATCGCCCTGGGCGTGGTCATGGCCAAAGGGGGCAACATCCTGGAACTGGGGCGCAACCTGGACAGCGCCATGGCAAGCATCCAGGCGGACCTGCCGCTGGGCTTCGAGATCAGCCGGGTCGCCGACCAGCCTCAGGTCGTCGACGAATCCGTGCTCGAGTTCATCCGGTCGTTCGTCGAAGCGCTGGTCATCGTGCTGGCCGTGAGTTTCCTGTCGCTTGGCTGGCGCACGGGCATCGTGGTGGCGCTCGCCGTGCCGCTGGTGCTGGCCATGGTCATGACCGTCATGAGCGCGCTCGGCATGAGCCTGGAACGCATCTCCCTGGGCGCGCTCATCATCGCCCTGGGACTTCTGGTCGACGACGCCATCATTTCGGTGGAAATGATGGTGGTCAAAATGGAGCAGGGATTCGACCGGGTCAAGGCCGCGACCTTTGCCTGGACCGCCACGGCCTTTCCCATGCTCACCGGCACGCTGGTCACGGCGGCGGGCTTTTTGCCCGTGGGATTCGCCAAATCCTCCTCGGGCGAATACGCGGGCGGCATCTTCTGGGTCGTGGCCATCGCCCTGGTGACGTCCTGGCTGGTGGCCGTTGTTTTCACGCCGTATCTTGGCCTCAAGTTGCTGCCGGATTTCCACGGCAACGGCCATGAGGATCCGCACGCCATCTACCGGACACCGCTCTATCTCCGGCTGCGCCGTCTCGTCGCCTGGTGCGTCGCACATCGCAAGACAGTCGTTTGTCTTACCGTGCTTCTCTTTCTTGCGTCCCTTGTCGGTTTCTCCTTCGTGTCGCGCCAGTTCTTCCCTTCCTCCACCCGTCCGGAGCTTTTGGTCGAAGTGCGGCTGCCCGCCGGGTCCGCGTTCAAGGCCACGGCCAAGGTCGTGGAAGACATGGAGCGCTTTTGCAAGGCGGATCAGGAAGTCGAGACATACACCAGCTACATCGGCTCGGGCGCGCCCCGCTGGTTTTTGCCCATGGCTCCGGAACTCCCCGACATCAGCTACGGCATCATCGTCGTCAATACGGCGGACGCCGCCTCCCGTGACCGCGTCAAGGCCCGCATCGAAGACTTTGCCGCTCAGGGCGGACTCCCCGAGGCCAGGGTGCGCGTGACGACGCTGTTCCTGGGGCCACCGGTCGGCTATCCCGTCCAGTTTCGCGTCATCGGGCCCGACGCGAAGCAGGTGCGGGAAATCGCGTATCAGGTCCGCGACATCATGCGCGCCAACCCCAACACCAGGGACGTCAACCTGGACTGGAACGAGCAGGCCCGGGCGATCCGGCTGGTGGTGGACCAGGATCGGGCCAGGGTCCTCGGGCTCACCCCCCGGGACATTGCCGAGTCCCTGCAGGCGCTCCTTTCCGGCGTCACCATCACCCAGGTCCGCGACGGCATCGAGCTGGTCAACGTCGTGGCGCGCGCCGTTCCCGAGGAACGGTTGCGGCCGGAAGTCCTGGCGGATTTGACCATCAGCATACGCGACGGAAAGATCATTCCCCTCTCCCAGGTGGCACGGCTGGAATATGTGTACGAGGAGCCCATTCTCTGGAGGCAAAACCGTGATTTGACGATCACGGCAAGGGCGGAAGTCATGCCGGGCGTGCAGGCCCCGGATGTCACCATGCAGATCGCGCCCGAGCTCAAACCCGTCGAAAACGCGCTTCCCCCGGGCTACCGGATCGAGATCGGCGGGGCTTACGAGGAAAGCGGCAAGGCCAACAGTTCCATAGTGGAACTGCTGCCGGTCGCCGGCGGGGTCATGCTCCTGTTGCTGATGTTCCAGGTGCAGAGCTTCCCGAGCCTCTTCCTGGTGCTGACCACGGCCCCCCTGGGGTTGATCGGCGCCGTGGGCGCATTGCTGCTCTTCCGCCAGCCCTTCGGATTCGTGGCCATGCTCGGCGTTCTCGCCTTGGCCGGCATGATCATGCGCAACACCGTCATCCTGGTGGACCAAATCGGCAAGGACATCCAGGACGGAATGAAGGCCTGGGAAGCCGTGATCGACGCGACCATCCGGCGGACGCGTCCGGTGGTGCTGACGGCCCTGGCCGCGATCCTGGCCATGATTCCCCTGTCGCGCAACGTGTTCTGGGGGCCCATGGCCGTGGCCATCATGGGCGGACTCTTCGTGGCGACCATTTTGACGCTGCTTTTTACGCCAGCCCTGTATGCGATGGTTTTTCGCATCGACAGGACGGAAAAGCCGTAGTGCGGGATGCGCCGGCCGCCTTTGCCCGGATTGTGCTGGCCTTCTTGGAGAGGGACGCAACAGTGGCGCAGCAGCCTTGACGCACACCTCGCCGCATCCGGCAAAAGACGCTCTCCGTCCCCAGGGATTCAAGGCAGGATAGCGAACACCCGGGCCGGGAATCCCGAGCCGTCCTTCGGCTTGGGAAACGTGGCGACAAGCAAGGCGCCGGCTTCAGGCACTGCGTCCAGGTGCGCCAGAAGCTCGATTTGATAATGGTCGCTCTTCAATACGTAGGTCTCCAGGGAGTAATCATCCCTGGACGTGGCCACGCCCGGATCGGTATCCGTCGTCTCGTGCCCGGAAGCGGTGATCTTGCGCTCTTCGTAGAGATATTTGAGCACTTCCATGCTCCACCCGGGATAGTGCGCAACCCCCGCGGCGTCCCGGTTCTGCATGGCGTCCATGCTGGGCCAGCGCTTCGACCAGTCGGTCCGCATCGCGACGAATGCCCCTTCCGGGATCCGCCCGTGCTTTTTCTCCCAGTCCTTCACGTCATCGAGCGTCATCGTATAATCGGGATTTTGGGCTACGGCCTCATGGACATCGATCACCACGAACGGGAGGATCATTTCCTTGACGTCGATCCGATCGACGGTGCGCATGCCTTTTACGAAATGCGCCGGAGGATCGACATGCGTTCCCCATTGTCCCACATGCGTGAAGGACTGCGCATAAAATCCGCTCCCGAGTTTTCCGACTCCTGGTTCATACCAATACAAGGTTTCCAGCTTCTCGTCGGGAAAACCTTTCCAATGCGGAATACCCGGCGCGAACGCATGGGTAAGATCGACGAACTTCTTTTCCTTGATGACACGCCATGCATCCTCGAGAGTGAGTCCCTCCGCGGCCATGCCGGACGGCGCTGCCAGCAGAAACATGCACAGCATCAATAAAGACAGCGTTGCAGCCCTGTCGATTCTTTTCATACTCGCCCCATGCGTTTTGCCTCACGCGTAGCACGACATTTCAAGCAACGGCAACAGGTCTCTGACACGCACGCTCCGGGGCGTCCTGCGCGGATTCCACCCTACACGAGGGCGTTGAAAAGATAGCCGACGAGCAGGATGCCGAAGCCCACGACGCCGGCAAAGACAAGGATCAGGCGGGGCTTCAGCACCTTGCGCAGGATCACCATCTCGGGCAGCGACAGGGCGATGACCGACATCATGAACGCCAGAACGGTCCCGAGCGCGGCCCCCTTCCCCAGCAGCGCCTCGACCACGGGCACGATCCCGGCCGCGTTGGAATACATGGGGATGCCGACCAGAACGGCGGCCGGCACCGACCACCATGCGCCCTTGCCCATGATCGACGCCATGAATCCTTCGGGCACGTAGCCGTGGATTCCGGCTCCCACCGCAATGCCCGCCACGACATAGATCCAGACCTTGCCGACGATGTCCTTGACCGCGTGCAGACCGGCCTCGATGCGCTCCGTCCAGGTCTGTTCGTCCGCGGGGACGACGGAAGGATCGGTCCGGATCTGCATGACCCAGTCCTCGACATACGGCTCCAGGTTGAGCTTCCCGAGCACCCAGCCCGCGAGGATGGCCACGGACAGTCCCGTGCCGAGATAAAGGGCCGCCACTTTCCAGCCCAGAAGCCCGTAAAGGAGGACCAGGGCGATTTCATTGACCATGGGCGCGGAGATGAGAAAGGAGAACGTCACCCCCATGGGGACGCCCGCCGTGACGAAACCGATGAAAAGCGGCACCGCGGAACAGGAGCAAAAAGGCGTGACGATGCCGAGCAGCGCCGCCATGACGTTGCCTGCGGATTCCCGCTTGCCGGCAAGGATTCTTCGCGTGCGCTCGGGGGTGAAGAAGGTCCGGACGACGCCGACGCCAAAGACCACGAGGGTGAGCAGCATGAGCACCTTGGGCGTGTCGTAAAAGAAAAACTCCAGCGAGTCGCCGAGATGGCTCCCCTGGGCGAGCCCGAACACCGTGTAGGTGAGCAGGCGGGAGAAAGCCGGCAACAGGCCATAGACCAGCCACCAGGCAGCCAGAACCGGCGCGAGCAGCACAAGATAGCGGACGAGCTTCCCTTTGCCCTTCTCCGCGCCCTCGGGCGCAGCCTCTTTCGCACAGCAGGCCTTGCATCCCATTTGTTCCATGGAAAATCTCCTGGTTATCGGGCCGGCGCGCAGCTGTCGCGCGGCCCCGCACGCCATGCGCCCTGTCGCATGGCGCATCCCATGCTCCGTACAGGTCACCCGCGCGGTAGCCTATCGACGGCAAGCGTGCGCCTTTCCGGTGCTAACGCTGCGAACATTTTGACTTGTTGAAAAAGCCGCACAGCTTCCACAACAGCGCCAATCATTTGCTAATTGGCAAATTAGCCAACTAATGACACATGTCAAGTCCTTCCGTGCACGACTTGCGTCCGCAACCCGGCAAAACGAGGCTTTCCTCTTCGGGTGCGGGAACCCGAGTGCGGGGAGAGGGCGGCTGCCGGACACGCCTCGGACCGCAGCACGCAAGGGCAGGCATCCGGCGCTTGCTCCCGAATTTCGCGGGGCATCGCCCCGAAGCGTCCGTACGCCCAGGCTGGCGCGGCAAAGGAACACGGATGCAACGCGCCCGCGTATTCTTCCGGATGCGCCGGCGATATCCCGCAAGGCCTTGACACCCGTCTTTCGTTGATGTGATCGTCAAAAGCCCCGCAGAGGAAACTCTCCGGACAGTTTCTTTGCCTCCGGCGTTTTCGAGCGTTCCCGCGGCTCCGGTTGTCAGGCGAACCCGGCAGCATCGCCGTGTTTCTTTCCAACTCGCAAAGGATGGCCCATGAGCAGCGAGCAGCATCTGGCGCTTACCGAAGTCGGCACGAACGAAGTCGAGATCATGTGTTTTTATATCGACATTCATGCCGGGGCATCCGTCTACAGGGCCTATTACGGCATCAACGTGGCCAAGGTGCTCAAGATCACCAGGCTTCCCGAGCAGGTCATGCGCCCGCCGCTGACCACGCACGACTCGGTGTACGGCGCGTTCCACTTCAAGGACCGGGACAAGGTGGTGCCGGTGGTGGCCCTGGCCCGTTATCTGGAGCAGCCCCAGGTCGAAAGCGACGCGCAAAAATTGATCATCACCGAATTCAATCAGGTGATGACCGCCTTCCTCGTCTCCGGCATCACCCGCATCTACCGCCTGAGCTGGGCCGATGTGGAAAAGCCGGACAAATACATCAATGCATATTCCCACAATGCCTTTACGGGGCTCGTAAACCTCGAGGGGCACATCGTCTTCATCCTCGACCTGGAAAAGGTCGTCATCGAATTGAACCCGGATTCCGGCAAGAACTTTTTCGGCGTCGCCAACGCCGTCAAGGCCGACCGCAACATCCACGTGCTCCACGTGGACGACCAGGCCATCGTGCGGCGCATGGTCAAGCGCGCCCTGGAGCAGGACGAATCGTTCACCGTGGAGTCGGCCGACAGCGGCCAGGAAGCCCTGCTCATGCTCCGGGACAAGCTGGCCGAAGCCAGGGAAAAAGGCTGCGCCGTGACGGATCTGGTCAATGTGGTGGTTTCCGATGTGGAGATGCCGGTCATGGACGGCTACACGTTGTGCCGCTCCATCAAGGACGACCCGGAACTGGCCCGCCTGCCGGTGTACCTCTTTTCCTCGCTCATCACCGAGGATACCCTGCACAAGGGGCGGTCCGTAAGGGCGGACGGCCAGTTTCCCAAGCCCCAGACCGAGGTGATGGCCCGGGAAATCCTGGCCGACCTGGCCCGCAAGTGCATCGAAAATCCCGCCGCGGGCACGGCCTGAGATAGCGTCGCGGCCGCGCCCGCCGCGCCGATTCCTTCTCGCGCAAGCCCGGCCGGCGCGCGTCTTCCATGAGGGCCTGGGCCTATTGCGGCTCGACGCGTCGCCCGGCCCGCCGCCGGGTGGACGTGGCGGCCTTGCGCTCACGGGCCGGCGGCTCCGGCCGGTTCCAGCAGGGCCCGGGCTTCGGCCTCGGTCAGGTCCTTGTTCCAGAAGAGCTTGAAGAACTCCCGGGTTTCCTTGACCATGTCATAGGCGAAGACGTCGGGATAAAGGGTCTGCGCCATCCATTTGAGCGACAGGAGGCGCATGAACGAAGGCGGGCGGTCGAACCAGTTGACGGGCCGGGTCTGCAGGCCGAGCACCCGGCCGTCGCGCGCCGCGGGAATGACCTTCCAGGTCGGCGAGGACAGGATGGCGGCCCGGGCCTTGGGTGTTTGGGCCACGATCACCTGCGGCGCATAGCCGATCACCGTTTCCATGGTGACCTTGTCCATGCCGGAGATGCGGCTCGGAGGGGTCCTGTGGACGTTCAGGCCGCCGGCCAGCTCCAGCACCTGGGTATGGAACGAGCCCTGGCCGTCGGT
>DQED01000155.1:0-786 GCA_003525525.1 Desulfovibrio sp. | reverse complement strand
TCGGCGTAGTAGACGCGCAGGCGTTTGTCCTCGGGGATCGTCGCCACGCCCTGGCGGACCGAGGTCAGGGTTTTTTCGGCATAGGCGGCCAGCGCCTCGCCGCGCGCCTTGTCGCCGAGCAGTTCGCCGAACTGGCGCAGGGCCTTGGGGTAGTCGTCCAGGTTGCGACTGCCGATGCGGACCACCGGGATGCCGAGGCCGGTGAAAAGGGATTCGAATTCCTTGTTCACCGGAGCCATGGTGCCGCCGACCACGAGATCGGGCGCGATCTTGAGCAGGGCTTCCTTGTCCGGGGTCATACCCTGGCCGAAGTAGCCGCCGAGCACCGGCAGATCGCGGGCGCAGGCCGGATGCCATGCCCTGGCCGCCTCGGTCTGGGGAAAATTCCAGCCCGCGAGCAGGCAGGGATTGATGGCGTAGACCAGCAGCGCCTCGGGCGGAGAGAGCGCGTACACGCGCTTTGGCGCGTCGGGCACGGCCACGGCGACGCCGTCGGCGTCGGTGAAGGTTGCGCCCCTGGCCTGGCCGAAGACGCCGCAGGCCAGGCACAGCACGAGGACCGGGAGCGCACGAGGGAAGGGGAGGGAACGGAAACGCATGGCGACCTCCTTGGGGAGCGGGCCGTTGGCGGACGGGGGGCGGATGTCGGACGCGGCCCGTTGCGGCCGTGTGTTCCGGGCGTTCGGATGCGGCAGGCCGAAGCCCGCGCTCCCGGCGGTCAGCGAGCGGACCCGGCCGGCTGGCGGTAGTAGGCCGCGCCCTCGCGGCAGGGCCGGCAGAGGGGTT
>DQED01000105.1 GCA_003525525.1 Desulfovibrio sp. | reverse complement strand
CGCCGCGCGGCGTCGAGCACCGTGTCCCCGGGCGAGGCGGTGGCGACGTCCCGGGTCATGAGTTGCGCCACGGGCACGTCGCGGGCAAGGCGCGCGGCGGCGTGGGCGTAGGCCAGACGGTAGAGGTTCAAAGCGTCGGCCGGGGCGATGTCCAGGTAGCCGCCGGCCTCGCGCATGGCCGCGACGACGTCGTCGGCGGTCATGTCCGCAGGGAGCGGCNNCGGGGCGGGGAGCATGGGCGTTTCCTCCTGACCCGATCCTGCCCCGGGCCGGCCGGCAGGGGCATGACTTAAGTCAAGGCGCGCCCGGACCGACCGAAAACGCCGCGGCGGGAACCCGGTCGCCCGGATTCCCGCCGCGTGGACGTTTTCGTCAAAAACGGAAGGCTTGGCGCTAGATCGCCTGCTCGCCGGTTTCGCCGGTGCGGATGCGCACCACGTCGGCCAGGTCGTAGATGAAGATCTTGCCGTCGCCGATGTTGCCGGTGTTGGCCGTCTCGCGGATGGCCGTCACGGCCTTTTGTGCCATGTCGTCGGACACGACCACCTCGAGCTTGACCTTGGCGTTGAACTGCACCTGGTATTCCACGCCGCGGTAGGCTTCCACGTGGCCCTTCTGGCGGCCGTAGCCGCGCACCTCGGTCACGGTCAGGCCGTGGATGCCGAGCTTGTCCAGGGCGTCCTTGACCTCGTCGAGCTTGAACGGCTTGATGATGGCTTCGATTTTCTTCATGGCGATCTCCGCGTCTTACCTGTGGGTTTTCTGCAGGACGAATTCCGGATAGGCGGTCACGGCCACCTCGTACTGGTCCAGGCCCTCGAGCTCGTGCTCCGGCTTCACGCGCAGCGGCACGATGACGTTGAGGACTTTGAAGAAGGCATACATCACCAGGAAGACAAAGACAAAATTGGTGCAGATGCCGATCAGCTGGGCCACGAGCTGGCTGCCGTCGCCGTAGAAGAGGCCCTTGACCGTGCCTTCCACGCCGTTGAGCGCGTCGCCGTAGGAGCCGTCCGCGAAAAGGCCCACCGAGAGCAGGCCGAACGCGCCGTTGACGCCGTGGACCGAGATCGCGCCGACCGGGTCGTCGATCTTGAGCGTGCGCTCGACGAAGAAGACGCTCAGGCACAGGAGCACGCCGGCGATGGCGCCGATGATCACGGCCGAGACGGAGTTGACGAAGGCGCAGGGCGCGGTGATGGCGACCAGGCCCGCCAGCAGGCCGTTGGCGGCCATGGAAATGTCGGGTTTGCCGTAGAAGGCCCACATGTACATCATGGCCGAGAACGCGCCGGCGGCGGAAGCCAGCATGGTGTTGGTGGCGACCACGCCGATGCGCAGGTCCGTGCCGGACAGGGTCGAGCCGGCGTTGAAGCCGAACCAGCCGAAAGCCAGGATGAAGCAGCCGGCCACGGCCATGGGGATGTGGTGGCCGGGCAGGGCGTTGGGCGTGCCGTCCTCACGGTACTTGCCCAGGCGCGGCCCGAGGATGAGTCCGCCGGCCAACGCGGCCACGCCGCCGGTCATGTGCACCACCGAGGAGCCGGCGAAGTCCACCGTGCCGTGGCCCAGGGCGAAGTACTTGCCGAGCGTGGACAGCCAGCCGCCGCCCCAGACCCAGTTGGCGTAGAGCGGGTAGACGAACATGGAGATGAAGAAGGCGTAGGGGACGAAGGACTTGAAGGTCCAGCGCTCGGCCATGGTGCCGGTGGGAATGGTGGCCGTGGTGTCCATGAACACCATCTGGAACAGGAACAGCGAAAAGACCACCGCGTCGTAGGACACGCCGGACAGGAAAAAGCCCGTCGTGCCGAACAGGCCGAAATCGTTGCCGCCGATGTTGATGGACACCTCGCTTGCGAGCATCTGCGCCCCGCCGAGGCTGGCCACGCCGCCGACGCCGCCCATCTGCAAGGCGAAGCCGCAGATCCAGTAGCCGAGCATGCCGATGCCGTAGACCATCATGTTCATGGCCATGGTGTGGCCCGCGTTTTTGGCGCGGGTGAAACCGGTCTCGGCCAGGGCGAAGCCGGCCTGCATGAACATGACCAGGAAGCCGCACACGAGCGTCCAGACCATGTTGATGGAGATGCGGTTGTGGCCGACCACGTCGGCCAGCTTGGCGGCCAGGGGTTCCTTTTCGGCCAGGGTCGCCATGTCTTCCTTGGTGGGCGCGCCGGCCGTCGCGCCGACGACGTCGGCCGCGGTGCCGATGGACGCGCCGGAAGGATCGGGAGCCGGGGCGTCGTCGGCCAGGGCCGTAAGCGGCAGGGCCAGCGTGAGGGTTAGAAGGGCCAGGAGCAGAAAGTGTATGCCTTTTTTCATGGTGTTCTCCACGTCCATGGTTGTCCCGAAGCGGTTGCGCCGGGCCTTTGGGTGAGCGTTTCCCGCGAAAGCCGATGGAAGTGGCTGCATCAGGATGAGTCGATTGCCGTGATCATGATTCCCCTCCGCGTGTTGTGTCGCCTCGCCGCGACGTCGAGATGTTTGCAAGGCCCGGACCGCTGCGGTTTCTCCTTGAAATCGTTTCCGATTTGCTGGGTTGGCGCGCGAAGCGGATGTGTGGCCCCGCTGGTTGCAGACAAGATTGTTTGGCGTGTCGGTACAATAATGCAACTTTGTACAATCCGCATGAAAGGCGTGTATGTTTCTCTTGTATTCCAGCGACGGCATAGCCTAAAGAAATCGTCTTGTAACATTTCATGTTTGTAAGATTTGACGTAATTGTCAGTATGTATGCTTTTTGCTGTCTATTACACTCCTGAAACAATGTTTCCTGTTAGTCCTGTCGCGCAGGACGCCAGCCCCGCCGCCCCCCCGCCAGGCCTTGTCCGGGACGCGCCGCTGCCCTACATTCCCCCCATGCGCGCAACCGACGGCGACAAGACCGACTCCCTGGCCTGGAACGGCGTGAGCCTGCCGGTCCCGGCCGACTGGCGGCCGGCACGGCTGGGGCTCGGCTATCTCTATTTCGAGGACGACGACGGCCCGGCCTTCGAGTTCAAATGGCGCGCCCGCGCCGGGCGCGACGGCATGGAGGCGGCGCTCAAGGCGCTGACGCCCAAGGGCATGGCCCGGGCCGGGGGCGAACTGCCGCAGGCCTGGACCAACGCCCTGGCCGATTTCGAGCGCATGTCCCTTTCCTGGCGCAGGGACGGCCGCACGGGCCTGGGGGCGGCGCTTTTTTGCCCGCACTGCGGCATGGCCGCCGTGTTCCAGGCCTACGGCGGCGCACACGGGCCGGACGCGGCGCGCGTGGCGGACGTTGCCGCCGCCCTTGCTGGGCTTAAGCACCACGAACCCGGGCCGCCGGCCTACCGGATCTACGGCCTGTCCTTCGTCGCGCCCGAAGGCTTCGCCCTGGCCGCCTTCTCCTTCGTGCCGGGACGGTTCTCCCTCACTTTCGCCGCCAGGGGCCGGCGTCTGGACGTGGTGCGCCTGGCCCCGGCCGACGTGATCCTCGCCCAATCGGGCCTTGGGGACACGGCCGCCCGGACCTTCGGCCTGACCGAGGCCACGGTGCGCGAGGACGGTGCCGTGGCCGGCTGTCCGGCGGTCTGGCTCGCCCGCCGCCAGGGCGCGGGCTTTCTCATCGTGGAGCAGAACCTGTCCTTCCTGGAGGCCGTGGCCGACGAGGTGCTGGTGCTGGACCGCGGGGAATGCGTGTTCGAAGG
>DQED01000009.1 GCA_003525525.1 Desulfovibrio sp. | reverse complement strand
AAGCAGCAGCCCCAGGCCCGCCGGGCCGCAGCCCGTGCCGAGGTCCAGGGCCCGCTCGCCCGGGAGCGCGGCGGCGAAGCTGGCCAGAAGGAGCGCGTCCGCGCCGAAGCGGAACCCCTCCGGGGGCTGGCGCAGGCCGCGCGGGAACAGGCGTCTGGCGTCGTCAACCGAGGCGTCGGCGGCCATGGGGGCTCCTTCCCTGCGGCGCGGGAACGCGGCGGGAATCTGTTGTGATTTTGTCATGGAAAAAGGGCGGTTGCGGCTCGGTTGTTGCATCCTCTGCCTGCACATTCCCTCCGCCGGCCGGGCCGCACCGGCCGTGGTCCCCTGTTGGAAATCCGTTGAGTTTTTCGCCCGGGAATGGGATACGGAATGTAACGCCACAAGAGGAGGAGAGCATGCGAACGACGTTGCGCTTGGCCATGATTGTGTGCATCGTGTTGGTCGCCAATCTGGCCGTCGCGGACATGTGCGCCTTTGCCCAATGTCCGCCGGGCACGCACTGGTCGAACAAGTACTGGCAGTGTATGCCGAACAGGAGGATGCCGCCGCCTCCGCCGCCACCGCCCCCGCGTGGCCATGGGCATGGGTGCAACAGGAGCTACCAGAACTGCATGATGGTGTGCGCCGGCGTGCCGCAGTGCATCAACAACTGCAACATCGGCTACAACGTCTGCCGGCAACAGCGCGGCTGGTAGCGTTTCCCCGCTGCTGCGACGCTCTTCCCGCAAACGGCCGCCGGAGTGAAAGCTCCGGCGGCCGTTTCGTTATGGGTTGCGCGCCTTGCTCGCCCGCATGTTGAGCAGTTCCACCAGCAGGGAAAAGGCCATGGCGAAGTAGATGTANNGATGTAGCCCCGGTCGATGTGCCGGCCCAGGCCCTCGGCGACCAGGAACACGCCGATGAGGATGAGAAAGGACAGGGCGAGCATCTGCACCGTGGGGTGGCGCGACACGAAGTGGCTGATGGGGTCCGCGAAAGCCATCATGACCAGCACCGCCGCAATGACCGCCGCGACCATGACGACGATGTTGCCGGACATGCCCACGGCCGTGATGACCGAGTCCAGGGAAAAGACGATGTCGAGCAGCGCGATCTGCGTCACGGCCGCGCCGAAGCCCCGGACTTTTTTCAGGTGGGGCTCGCCGTCGCGCGGCGGTTCGATTTTTTCGTGAATCTCGAACGTCGATTTGGCGATGAGGAAGAGCCCGCCCGCCAGCAGCACGATGTCGCGGCCCGTGACCACGTGGCCGAGGATGGAAAAAAGCGGCGCGGTCAGGCCCATGATCCAGGTGATGCCGAGCAGCAGCGCGATGCGCGTGCCCATGGCGAGCAGCAGGCCGATCTTGCGCGCCCTGGACTGCATTTCGGCCGGCAGGGCGTTGGAAATGATGGCGATGAAGACGATGTTGTCGATGCCAAGGACGATTTCCAGGGCGGAAAGCGTCAGGAAGGCGATCAGGTTTTCCACGGTGAAAAGTGCCATGGCGATGCTCCGTTAGGCGGTTTTGCCGCGCCGCAGCCGCCGGCGCACGAAATCCGTCAGCAGTCTGGCTTCCTCGACGCGAAACAGCGAGGCCGCGCCCATGTAGGCCACGGCCCACAGCACGATGCCCGCCAGGGACAGGTACGGCCGGCCGGAGGTGGCGTATGCGCCCGCGCCCACGCCGCAACTTAAAATTGTGCCGATGACCGTGGTGCGGCCGGGGCGAAACCACGACCCGCCGAGCTTTTTGCGCAGGATCACGCCGAGCACGGCCACGTTGACCCAGGAGGAGACGGATGTCGCCAACGCGAGGCCTACGTGGGCCATGGAGCCCATGAGCGCCCAGCCGGTCGCGACGTAGACCACGAGGCACAGCGCGGCGGTGACGGCCGGAGTGCGGGTGTCGGCCAGGGCGAAATAGGCGGAATAGAGCGGCCGCACGCAGGCGAAGGCGGGAAGCCCCACTCCGTAGGCGACAAGCGCCGTGGCCGTTGCGGCCACGGCATGCTCGCCGAACGCGCCCCGGCCGAAGAGCACGCGCACCATGGGGTCGGCCAGGGCGATGAGCCCGGCCGCGGCCGGCAGGCAGATGAAAAGCGTCAGGCGCAGCGAGGCGTTGAGCGTGTCGGTGAATTCGCCGGTTTTGCCCGAGGAAGCGAGCTTGGACAGGCTCGGCAGGGCCACGGTGCCCACGGCCACGCCGAAGACGCCGAGCGGAAACTGCACGAGCCGGTCGGCGTAGTAGAGGTAGGAGATGCTGCCGGTTTGCAGGTAGGAGGCGAGCAGCGTCCCGAGCACGATGTTGAGCTGGTAGACGGCCGCGCCGAAGGCCGTGGGCAGCATGAGCAGGCCCATGCGCACCACGCCCTTGTCGCGAAGGCTCCACGGGCCGCGCCAGGTGAAGCCGAACTTGCGCATCTGCGGCTGCTGCATGAGCACCTGGCCGAAGCCGCCGATGACCACGGCCCAGGCGAGCGTGTGGGGCACGTCGAGGTGAAAGAGCCAGGCCACGCCCGCGCCGGCGATGATGATGGTGTTGAGCTCCGAGGTCGCCAGCGCAGGGGCCAGGAAGTGGCCGAAGGAGTTGAGCACGCCCATGCACAGCGCCACGGCCGAAATCTCGATGATGTAGGGGAAGACGATGCGCGTGAGTTCGACGGTGAGGTCGAACAGCTTGGGATCGTCGGTAAAGCCCGGGGTGATGAGCGCGGTCAGGGGCCGGGCGAAGACGATGGCGAGCGTCGTGAGGACGCCGAGGATGATGAGCAGCCAGACCATGGCCGCGCGGGGCATGGCGAAGGCGCGCGCGTCGCCTTCCTCCTCGCGCAGCTTGGTGAAGACCGGCACGAAGGCCATGGTCATGGAGCCCTCGGCGAACAGCCGGCGCATCATATTGGGCAGGCGGTAGGCCACGTAGAAGGCGTCGGCGGCGATGCCGGCGCCGAGCACGTAGGCCAGGATCATGTCCCGGAAAAATCCGAGGATGCGCGAAAGCAGCGTCGCGCCGCCGACGATGGAGGCGTCCTTGGCGATCTGTCTTACGTGTTGCGACATGGGGAGGGAGTACTCACTTTTGGCAGCGGGGGCAAAAGGTCGAGGTCCGGCCGGCGACCTTGACGGAAACGAGGGTGCCCCCGCAGGCGGGACAGGGCTCGCCGGCCTTGCCGTAGACGGAAAACGCGTTCTGGAAGCCGCCTTCGACCCCGTCCGGGGTGCGGTAGTCGCGGATGGTGCTGCCCCCGGCGGCGATGGCCCGGGCGAGCACGTCCTTAACGGCGGCAAGGAGCGCCTCGCGTTTTTGCGGGGCGACGGCGCGGCAGGGCGTTTCGGGGTGGACGCCGGCCGCGAAAAGCGACTCGTCGGCGTAGATGTTGCCGATGCCGGCNNTCGAGCAGCGCCGCCTTGATGCGCGTGCCGCGGCGGGAGAGCGCCGCGGTAAACGCCTCGGGCGTCATGTCCCAGGGCTCGGGACCAAGGGAGGCGTAGAAATCCCATCGCGCCAGAGCCTCGGGGAATAGCGCGCGGGCCGTGCCGAAACGGCGCAGGTCGGAAAAGACCAGCGTGCCGTCGCCCGAAAGCCGCACGAGCAGCCGCGCCCGCTCGGGAACCGGACCGTCGGCCCGGGCGATGTGGAAGCGGCCCGTCATGCGCAGGTGGAAGGCCAGCAGCGCAGGCGAGGCGTCCGGGGCTTCGGGGTGCGGCGACAGGTTGACGAGCAGGAGCTTGGCCCGGCGCGTGACCGCCGTAATGGTGCGGCCGGTTGCGACCTTGGCGAAGGCGGCCCGGGTGCGCGGCCCGGCGAGCACCGTGGGGTCGGGCGCGTCCACGCCGAGAATGGTGCGCCCGACGAGGCCCGGCGCAAGGGCGCGGGCGATGGTTTCCACCTCGGGCAGCTCGGGCATGGGTTATTTCCCGGGCGAGGCCGGCGCGCCAAGGGGGATGGAAATATCCAGGGTCTCGCCGGCGCGGGAGACGG
>DQED01000006.1:5294-8577 GCA_003525525.1 Desulfovibrio sp. | reverse complement strand
TACATCTTCCAGTTGGCGGCCATCAGTTTCTTCATGACTGACACTCCTTGAGCGCCGCGAACGCCGGCAGTTCCTTGCCTTCGAGAAACTCCAGGGACGCGCCGCCGCCCGTGGAGATAAACGCCATCTTGTCGGCCAGCCCGGCCTGGTGCACCACCACGTCGGTATCGCCGCCGCCGACGATGCTAAGCCCCCGCACCCCGGCCACGATATGCCCCACGGTGAACGAGCCCTGGGCGAAGGCCGGATTCTCGAACGCCCCCATGGGGCCGTTCCAGACCACGGTCTTGGCCGGCTCGATGACCAGGGCGTAGAGTCCGGCGGTCACGGGACCGATGTCGAGGATCACGGCGTCGTCGGGCACGGCCTGAAAAGGCACCTGGCCGGCGGGCTGCATCTCGGCGACGGGTTTGCCCGCATCCATGGAGATGACGCAGTCCACGGGCAGGTAAAAGCCCACGCCGCGCTCCCTGGCTTCCTTGAGGATGCCGCGCGCCGCCTCGTAGAGGTCGGGCTCGACCAGGGACTTGCCCACCTTGTAGCCCTGGGCGGCCAGGAACGTGTTGGCCATGGCCCCGCCGATGACCATGGCGTCGACCTTGGACAGCAGGTTGTTGAGCACGCCGAGCTTGGAGGAGACCTTCGCCCCGCCGGAGACGGCCACGAAGGGGCGCGTGGGCGACTGCACGGCTTCGCCCAGAAATTTCCATTCCTTCATGAGCAGGAAGCCGGCGCAACACTTCTTCGCCACCTTGGCGAAGGCCACCATGGAGGCGTGGGGCCGGTGGGCCGTGCCGAAGGCGTCGTTGACGTAGACATCGGCCATGGACATGACTTCCTTGGCGAAGTCCAGGTCGCCGGCAGTCTCCCCGGGATGAAAGCGCAGATTTTCGAGCATGAGGATCTCGCCGGGCTCAAGCGCCGCGGCCATGGCCTTGGTCGCCTCGCCCAGGCAGTCCGGGGCCATCTTGACCTCGCGGTCGAGCAGTCCCGAAAGCCGCTTGGCCGCCGGGGCCAGGGAATATTTCGGATCGGGCTCGCCCTTGGCCTTGCCCAGGTGCGAACACAGGATCAGCGAGCAACCCTGGGACAGGGCGTACTCGAGGGTCGGCAGGCTCGCCCGGATGCGCAGGTCGTCGGTGATGACGCCGTTTTGCAACGGCACGTTGTAATCCACCCGGATCAGGAGCTTCTTGCCTTTGACATCCACTTCGTCGATTCGGATAAGAGCCATGGGATCTCCTTGGGTGTTGCGTCCTTGGGAGGCTTACGAAGATTCGCGGACCATGACCAGGGCGTCTTCCCCATTGTCGGGGTAATAATGTCTGCGCACGCCCGCTTCGTGGAACCCGTGGCGCAGGTAGAGCCGCCTGGCCGGGACATTGCCCGCGCGAACTTCCAAGTACCCCCGGGTCATGCCCATTTTATCCACCAGTTGCAAGACGTGGCCGAAAAGCGCGCCGGCCAGCCCCCGGCCGCGCAGCTCCGGGGCGACGGCTACGTTCAGCACCTCGAACTCGTCGCCCAGGAAATGAAAGGTGGCGTAGGCGGCAAGCCCCCCTGCCCCGTCGGCGACGCCGAACGCGGCAAAGGCCTTGCGCCCGAAGGCCGCCTCGAACGCGGCGGCGTCCCAGGGATCGGGAAAGCAACGCGCTTCCAGGGCGGCCAGGGCCGGGGCGCTTTCCGGCCAAAGGCGCACGGGGTCAGGCGCGGACGGGATTTTCATGGCACAGGGCCTGTGGCATACGGGTTGCGGCCCAAAGGCCGGGAGAAGTCGTCATGGCGAAAAAACGCGCGGCCGGTCCGCCGCCGGAAATGGTGGACATCGTGGATGCGGCCGACAAGCCGCTTTGCATCCTGCCTCTTGCCGAAGCCCACCGCCAGGGGCTCTACCACCGCTCGGTCATGGTGCTCGTCTACGACGGCCGGGGCAAGCTCTACCTGCAAAAACGGGCCGCCAAAAAAAGCCTCTATCCCGGCCGCTTCGACTTGTCGGCCACGGGCCACGTCAAGGCCGGGGAAGCCCGCCAGGACGCCGCCGCCCGGGAACTGCTCGAGGAACTGGGCCTGCGCGCCCCGGCGCTGACCTTCGTCGACGCCATCGACGCGGGCGAGGACACGGCCTACGAGTTCGTCACGCTCTTCTCCGCCGGCCGCCTGTCGACGCCGCCGCGCCCCAATCCCGAGGAGGTTTCCGGCGGCATGTTCGTGGACGCCGCGGAACTCGCCGCCCTGGTCCGGGATTACCGCGACCTGCTCACCCCCGCCGTGGTGCGCTTCTTCGAGCGCAAAAGCCTGTTCGCGCGCACGGGGTGAGGATGAAGGGGAGGAAGGACGGGGAGAAGCCTCCGGCGGCCAAAGGGCTAGCGCCCTCTGGACTCCCATAGAATTTCCGACATGTCGTTCCCGCCACCTCTGCCCATTGCAAAAGCGCAGTCTCACTCCGCCAGGAGTTCCGCCATGGCCCCGTGCAGCCGGCCGTTGCTGGCCAGGATGCGGAAATCCCCCAGCTTGTACGGCGCGCTTGGCCGGTAGCCCGTCACCCTGCCCCCGGCCTCGGCGACGAGCAGCACGCCCGCGGCCACGTCCCAGGGGTTGAGCGCCATTTCGTAGAAGGCGTCGAAGCGCCCGGCCGCGACATAGGCCAAGTCCAGGGCGGCCGATCCCGGCCGGCGGATGCCCTGCGTCGCGGCGAGCACGGCGCGAAGGGAGGCGCTGATCTCGTCGAGATTTTCACGGATGGCGTAGGGAAAGCCCGTGGCGACCAGGGCGTCCACGGGGTCGGCGACGGTCGAAACCGTGATGGGCACGCCGTTGAGGCGTGCGCCGAGCCCCTGCCCGGCCTCGAAGCACTGGCCGAGAATAGGGGCGTTGACGATGCCGACCAGGGGCTCCTGGCCGTCGTAGAGCGCCACGGAGGTGCAGACGAAGGGGAAGCCGTGTGCGAAATTGGTGGTGCCGTCCACGGGATCGATGATCCAGGTCGGACCGGAGAGCTTCGTGGCCGCGGCCGTTTCCTCGGCCAGAAACGCGGCCCCGGGCAACACCTTGGCCAGGGATTCCTTGAGCATGGCCTCGACGGCGAGGTCCGTGGCCGTGACGAGGTCGATGCGGCCCTTGCGGCGCACGTCGCGCGGGGCGCCGAAATCGGCGCGGATGCGCTCCCCGGCCTCCCGCACGGCAGCCAGCGCCCCGGCAAGCGCGGCGGCAACGTCAATTGGCATGGTCATGTTCCTTTTTCGAGAAGATGAGGCGGGGAGGATGCCTCCGGCGGCCAAAGGGC
>DQED01000006.1:0-5200 GCA_003525525.1 Desulfovibrio sp. | reverse complement strand
CGCCGGAGGCATCTTCCTCTTTCTCCCCCTCTCCCGCGCCCTCTCCCTCTTCCCCGGTTCCCATCTTCATCCTTAATTGATGAAAACGTCGCGGAAGCGCAGGCGGTCTTCCATGGCCCGGCCGGTGCCGCGCACGACCGTGGTCAGGGGGGCGTCGTCGAGGAGCACCGAAAGGTTGGAGTCCTGGCTGATGCGGGCGTCGAGGCCTTTGAGCAGCGCGCCGCCGCCGGCCAGCAGCAGGCCGTTCTTGGCGATGTCGGCCACGAGTTCGGGCGGCGTTTTTTCCAGGGCCTTCATGACCGCGCCGACGATGATGTTCACCGGTTCGCGGATGGCTTCGCGCACGTGCGTATCGGTGATGGTGACGGTGGTCGGCGTGCCGTCGATGAGCGACTTGCCGGCCACTTCCAGGGACAGGGGCTCGGGCAGGGGCATGGCCGAGCCGATCTTGATCTTGATTTCCTCGGCCATGTTCTCGCCGATAAGGATCTGGAATTCGTCCTGGACGAAGCGCTGGATGGTCTCGTTGAGTTCGTCGCCGGCCACGCGCACGGATTCGGCGTAGGCGATGGCCGACAGCGAAACCACGGCCACTTCCGTGGTGCCGCCGCCGATGTCCACGACCATGTTGCCCGAGGGCTTGTCGATGGGCAGGCCCGCGCCGATAGCCGCGGCCATGGGCTCCTCCACGAGCTTGACGTCGCGCGCGCCGGCCATCTGCGCCGATTCGACCACGGCGCGTTTTTCCACCTGCGTGATGCCCGTGGGCACGCAGATGACGATTTTCGGTTTGGCGAAACGGAAGCCGGCCAGCACCTTGCGGATGAAGAAGGCAATCATCGCCCGCGTCACCTCGAAGTCGGCGATGACGCCGTCCTTCATGGGGCGGATGGCGCGGATGCGTTCGGGCGTGCGGCCGAGGAATTCCTTGGCCTCGGTACCTACGGCGATGAGTTCGCCGCTGCGGGTGTCGATGGCGACCACGGAAGGCTCGTTGAGCACGATGCCATCGGTCGGGGTGTAGAGCAGGGTGTTGGCCGTACCCAGGTCCATGGCCAGGTCTTTCCCGAGGAACCGGAAGAATTTGCTGAAGAACATGCCCACGCTCGCATTGAAGTTCGGGATGCCGGGGAACTTTCGACCCCACGTCGCCACGATGGCGGCATGGTAGATGGCGCGGGCGGAAAAGTCTACGCCGAAGACGTGGCGAGACGGGTGCGCAGGTGCAGGTTCTCGAGAAAAAGGGCGAGGTTTTCCGCGACCATGGACGCGAAAACCTTGAGCTCCTCGCTGACGGGCAGGGGCCTGGGGTCGGCCAGGGTCAGCACGCCCCTGGTTTTTTTGGAAAAGCGGATGGGCAGGCAGAGCACGCTCTTGCATTCGGCGGCCGGCATGTCCAGGCCGAACAGCGGCAGCCCCGTGGTCCCGGCGTCGTCCTTTTCCCCGGAATAGACCGGCGTCTGGTTCTTGAACACCCAGCCCACCAGTCCCTGGCCCACGGCGAAACGCATGGCGGCGTCGCGACCGCCGTGAAACGGGTCCTCGTTGACCCCCTCCAGGTAGTACGAGCGGCCCGATTCGTCGCGCACGGCCAGCAGGCAGTAGCGATAGCCCGTGGTCGCGGCGAGCAGCTCGAGCAGGCCCGTGCGGAAGGACTCCCACTTGGGCCGGCTCTTGTGCAGCGAGGCGATGAGGCGCAGGCACTGGTAGAAGCGGTGTTCGTAGAGGCTCGTCTCCACCTCGCGGGCGCGGGCCAAGTGCGTGCCGGCCATGGCCGCGAACTGGGAGAGGATCTTGAGGTCTTTTTCGCCGAAGGTGTAGGTCTTGCGGCTGTCCAGGCACAGCGCCCCGCCGGTGTGGGGCACGGGATGGCCCATGAAGGCGCGGATGCGCGCCTCCTCGCCGCCGCGGTAGTAGCCGAGCACGCCCCGGCGCTGGTCGAAATTGCTGATGAGAAGCGGCTTGGATTCGCGGATGATCCAGCCCACGAGCCCCATGCCCGGGGCGATGGCCACCTCGCGGTCCAGGGCGTCGCCCAGGCTGAAGGAGGCCGCGGCGCGGCAGACGTCGCCGTCCGCGCCGGGCAGGAAGAGCACGGCGGAATAGGCGTCGAAGACGTTGCCGACGATGGCCAGGAGCTGGTCGTAAAACGATGGCTCGGTCATGGCAGGACGCGGGGGGGCTTGCGGGAGACTTCGCGGGGCGCACGCCAGCGCCGGCGCGCCCCTGCCGCGGATTGCGGCGCGACCGCCGTGCGTCGCGCGATACGGATGCGCGCCATTGCCCCTCCCTTTGGCCGGTCCCCTGCGGTCCGGCGGTTGCGTGTCGGACAATATACGGGGCCGCCCCCTTCGCGTCAAACGAGGGGGAGAAGGGAGACGTGGCGGGCGTGAACGGGACCGCCGGGAAGACGAATGCCGGACAACGGTCGCCCGGGCCGCAGGCGGCCGGGTCCGGCGGCCCTTTTCCCGGCCGGTTTTCAAGGGTCTTTATAAAGTTTACGGATTAGGGTATGTAATGCTTTTCCCGGTCGCGGCCCCAAGACCCCGCCCGGCGGACAACCTCAGCATCGCGGTAAGGACCATGGCCTTCGACTGGACCAAAGCCTTCAGCCAGGTTGACGAAGCGCCCTTCCTCTTCGGCGGAAACCGCCAGAAGGAAGGCGCGATTCTGCGCGTCCAGTCGCTGCCGGACCTCAAGCGCTTCCTCGACTGGGTCCACATCCGGCAGTGCCTGCTCAAGCCCTACGCCGAGCACGCCAACTACCCGGTGGTGGACTTCCGCGAGCTTCTGCCCTCGTTCGAGGCCGACGCCTTCGAATACAAGGAACTGCCCGGCTTCTCCATGGTCGCCCTGGGCCGGCCCCTGCGCTATTTCCAGGAAATCTTCCAGTACGACATCCTGCACTGCCTGCTCGACTACACCGACGAGACCTACCGGGACCAGTGCCCCCTGGAGACCTCCATCTTCGGCCAGAACACCCGCGCCTTCTGCGCCCGCCTGCCGAAGACCGCCCAGGACCGCTTCCGCAAGGAATTTGCCGAAATCGACGTGACGAGCCTGGAAAACTACGCCGCGCTCCTGCCCACCATCCTCGACATGGACCGGGCCCACGTCATGTCGCTCGACACCCAGAACGACTTCTACCTGTCCGGGGTCTACTGCTCGTTTCCGTCCTATCTGGACACGGAACTCAAGCGCTTCGGACTCAACATCAAGAAATTCGTGGTGGGCGACGACCGGCGCTACGAGCGGCACCGCAGCTTCGTCTACCAGTTCCTCATGGAGCTGTACGGCTTCCCCATCGTGTCCGAACGCCGGACCTCCTCGGCGCTTTTCGCCCGGCGGCTTTTCCGCATGGGCGAGAAATTCCTCGTGCGCGTGCTCGGCCAGACCGACCGCACCATCACCACGCTCTACTCCCATCCCGAGGCCCGGTATTATCCGCGCGTGGAGAAAATCGCCCTGGTCGCCGTGGACAAAAGCCAGACCGAAGCCATCCGCGCCCTGGACGAGGCAGGCTACTTCGTCGATCCCGACCGCCGCGTGGTCATCACCCGCGTGGTCTACCGCCAGCACAAATACGACCCCAACAACGTCCGCCAGGACCGCGCCCTGTCCGTGGCCAGCCAGGAAGTCATCCACCCGCTCACCGGCCAGACCTACTACCGGCTCAACCTGGTCAAGGATACCTACAGCCTCTTCCTGCGCCTCAACGACATCGTGCGCGGCGAATACAACGGCCGCATCGTCTACAAGCGCAACGAGATCGTGGAAAACACCGACACCCACGAAAAAAAGCTCAAGTTCCTCTACGCCTGGCTCTCCAAGCACCAGCGCCGCATCATCGGCTATTCCGACGACTTCTATTCCAACGTTGTCAAGGTTCTCGACAACTACCTCTTGAGCGCCGACAACTACGACGATTTCAACACCCTGCGCGAACTGCACCAGGAAGTCTGGAGCAAATACAATTACATCCAGCAGGCGCGCAAGGTGAAGATGCTCGAGGATCTCCAGGATCGCAACTACAAAGGCGAGAATCTGACCTACCTGCGCATGCTCTCACTTTTCTCCGAGATATTAAACGACCTTAAGTTTGAGATCGTCAACTACTTCGATGCGCTTGTCGAACGCGTCTTGTCCCTTGGCGACATGATTTTAAACGACCGGTATCTGCTGCGCAATTACATCCGCAAAAAGGATACGGAACTTTCGCCCTACGGCCAGTCGGTCAAAAAGACCTACGGCCGCCTCGTGGCCCTGCTCGACGAATTCCGTTCCATCCGCAAGGCCAAGAAGGACAAGGGCATCGTCGTCCCCATGGTGGCGCAAAACTGACGCCGGCCATGGCGATCCACCGGCGCATCGTTTTCGCGCGCCCGGCGCACACACCCCGAACCAAGGCGGAGCTACCCGTGGAAAACCTCGTCAAGACCCCTCTTTCCGACTGGAACAGAAGCCACGGCGCCAAGATGGTCCCGTTCGCCGGCTTCGACATGCCCGTCCAGTACGCCTCCATCCTGGCCGAACACGAGCAGACCCGCACCAAGGCCGCCGTCTTCGACATCTGCCACATGGGCGAATTCTACCTCTCCGGCCCGGGTGCGGCCGCGGCGCTCGGCACGGCCGTCACCCACGACCTCGACACCCTGGCCCCGGGCAAATGCCGCTACGGCTTCCTGCTTGCCGCCGACGGCGGCGTGGTGGACGACCTCATCATTTATTGCCTGGCGCAGGACGAGTACATGCTCGTGGTCAACGGCGCGCGCATCGCCGTGGATTTCGAGACGATCCGCTCCCGCCTGCCCCAGGGGCTCAAGTTCGTCGACGCCTCGCCCGAGACGGCCAAGATCGACCTGCAAGGGCCGCTTGCGTTCGACATCCTGGCCGCGCGCGTGCCCGGCGATTTCTCGGGGCTCAAGTACTTCAATTTCGCCTTCACCGACTTTGCCGGCGGAAAGCTCATGGTCAGCCGCACAGGCTACACCGGCGAGCTCGGCTACGAGCTGTTTCTGCCCGCGACCAAGGCCGTGGAGCTGTGGGAGGCGCTCGTGGCCGACCCGCGCGTGGCCCCGGCGGGACTTGGCGCGCGCGACACGCTGCGCCTGGAAATGGGCTATCCGCTCTACGGCCAGGACCTCGACGAGGAGCACACCCCGGCCGAGGCCGGCTACGGCTGGCTGCTCACCTCCCCGGC